>JAITRD010000223.1 GCA_031288575.1 Treponema sp.
ATCTCCGCCCGAAGGCGAACCGGGGCTCCCCCGGCTTTTTCCAGGGTAAGTTCGGCGGTTTCAAGCCGCTTTTCCCAAGGGGTACAATGAAGGTACCCAATGGAAATTAGGAAGATGGCAAAAAATAATCCGGCGCCCTGCTTCGAGGAAGGGGTCTTGGGCCCGTTAAAAACCATTGAGGAATTCCTCCCGTAAAAAAACCTCGGCCGATTCTTTTACCGTCGATTCCCCCATAATTTCGGCAAATATCCGTTTGTCGATATATTTAACCGTCAGGGGCCGTTCAATAGCAAGCCTCGTATCTTCCGATTCCCAGACCGCCTGTCCCGGATCCAGGGAACGGGGGGGGCCGTATTTTTTTACCAGGCTGGTGAATACCGAATAATGGTCAATCAATGCCGGGTCCAGAGAAAAGGCCATGATAAACAACTCCCCCTCCCGAAGCTGAAAAAAGGCCCGCCGGATAAAGGAAAACCCCGTGGTTTCTACCAGGCTTTGTTCTCCGGCAGGGAGGAAAGACACGTCCCGGTCCCCCCGGAAATGAAAAAGCCCATCCTGTTCCAGGGCCTTTTTGAGCCCATCGAGGTTCATTCCCAGAGAAATTCCCCGGAAAGTCCGGGGAAGGCTCCCCTCTTTTGGGATAAGCTCCCCATCCTGGGGGGGGCCGGCAACAGGGATATCGCCAATTCCATCGGGTCCATCCTGGGCATGGGCAGGGACGGTGAGGAGGAGCCCCCACAAGATAAAAATATATAAAAGCCGGTTTATGAATAGCATACGGTTCCTTATTTTAATATCGGCGGAAATACACAAAAATACAAAGCGGCAGCTTCAAAATAGTATCGGAAAAATGGACTTCATGAGACCCTCTCTGGGTAGTTCCCGGGAAACCTACCCGGTCTTTCGTAGTTTTTAAAATATTCACTCTGCCGCGGAATTTCCGTAATATTCATCACCATTATTTTATCCTGAACCACCTGGATGTTTCCGGATGCCGCCATTTTCCGAAACGCCGCCATTCCCTCATTTTTGGAAAGACCCACCATATTAAAAAGTTCCACAGGGCCGAAATCAAAGACATAGGATTGGTCTGATAGGATGGCAACCCGATTTTTTTCAAGTTGAATCAAAAGGGCGTCATACATACGGCCTATTGGGTCGGCTATCCGGGTGTTCGCCAGTTGTTTATAAATAAACCATATCCGCTCCGATAACAGGGTGGTCAACCGAGCGATGATTTGAGGCTGTGTTTTTACCATACGCGCAAAATTCGTCTGATTTACCGCCAGAACCGCACAATCCTCATAGGCTACGGCGCTGGCCGACCGGGGTTTGGAATCCAGTAAGGCCATTTCCCCAAAGATATCCCCGGCTTTAAGGACCGCCAGGAGTACTTCGTTATTATCGACGATTTTAGCGATCTTTACCGACCCTTTCTGTATTATATACAGTTCATCCCCCGGCTCGCCTTCGGAAAAAAGCATGGAATCCTTGGGATATTCCCGGTTAAGCTCATCGGCATCATGAACCAATTTAACATTTTTAGCGTATAGGGCTATTTTCATCATCTGTTCCCGGGCCCGATTCACGTTTTCTCCCCGGGGGCAGTACTTTATATACTGACGATAGGCATAATAGGCCTGATTAAACTGATTTTGTTTGCAATAATATTCTCCCACATTAAAAAGATGGGAAATATCCTTTTCCGCCGTATTTTTCAAGGTCAGCCGGGTAAGGGCTTCGTCCAGATACCGCATGCGTTTTGAAAATTGCAGTATGATCTTCATAGCCACCGGGGTATTATTCTGGATAAGCTGACTGTACTGGTCCTTTTGAACCGAAATAAGCATAACATCCGTTATGGCCTGGGCGGTCTCAATATGACTGTGGGAAGACATAGTGGAAATGACCCCAAAAAAATCTCCGGGGCCCAAAATATTACCCCCTTCTTCCGCCACCACTTCTACTTCTTTGGAAATTTGAACCTGGCCCCGATGAATAATAAAAAACCGATCGGCGTTTTGCTTACCCTCAAGGATGATATAAGAACCTTTCCGGAAATTTACAAAACGCAGCTCAAGATTCCCAGGCATGTATCCTCCTTTTTAGATAGTAAAAGTATACGGAACGGTTCTGGGATTTGTCAATGCGGCGCGCAAGCCAACCAGGACAAAAGGACCCTTGGTTACGGCCAGTGAAACTGCGACATTTTAGCAAGCGTTGTTCGGGAACTACCGCTTCCGCGCGACACTCATAGAAGGGGTACTCTAGCAGCCTGTTGCACGGGCGCTGCCGCGCCGGGGGATTTTTGCGGCACTTTGTACCGTAAAAATCCCGATTATCGGGGCTGCGCGAACCTTTGGTTCGATGGCAGTTTGCAAGGTAAAAAACCACCTAAACGGCGGTTTTTGGAGGTTGTTTTATGCGCGAAGCGCAACAAACTGCCAGGCTATAATATCCTCTTGGAAAACCCGGCGGCTCCGGCCAGGAAGCGCGGGCCGCCACCCCGTTTAGACCTGACCGTTGTTTCCCGCCGCCGCTTTGGCATCTTCCCGCTTGTTTATCTTCCACTGGTTTATGACGGATGTTACCAGTGAACCCACCGCCAGAGCGATGAAGATCACGCAGATAGGCTTGGTAAAGATCTTCCAGAACTGGCCGTCGTCGATCTGCATAAACCGGCGAAGGTTGCTTTCGCTCATAGGACCCAGGATCAGCGCCAG
>JAITRD010000218.1 GCA_031288575.1 Treponema sp.
TCGAGGCCGTCTACGGCCGGCCCCTGCCCCCGGCGGAACGTCTTCCCGGGGAACCCTTTACCCTCAACAGTACCATCGGGGATATTAAGGATACCCCCGCGGGACAGGCCCTGCTGCAAAAGATTGCCGAAGGGGTTGAAAAAACCTTCGGCGCGGGCAACAGCGACATACGTCCCATGATAGACCGGATGATCATGGGGATGCCCCTCCGCACCCTGAACATGATGACCCCCGGCGGCATGCCCCCCGGCGCGCTGGAGGGTATCCTCAAGGCCCTGAACGGCGGCGCCTAATCGCCGCACCGGGCGATGGAATGTCGCCCGGTTTTTCCAGGGAGGCTGTTGCTGTGAAAACACGGCCCGTATACCGGGACACGTCATTTGAAGCCCTTTTCCCCTTCCGGATACTGGAATTTGAGGGGGCGGACTGCGCTTCGGCGCCCCACTGGCATGGCTGCATGGAAATTATGTGTATCGTAAAAGGAGCCGTCACCGTCATCATCGGCGGCGAAAGCTACAAGGCCCGGAAGGACGATATTGTTACCCTGAGTCCCGGGATTATTCACAGCTTTCATGATCCTTCCGGGGATGCCCTTGTCCATGTTTTTCTTTTCGGGTATGAAATGCTGAGTGAAGACGCTTCCGATATTTATAACCGGATGCTGCGGGAAACATTTTACAAAAAACAGATATTCAATGCCGAAGACGGGGAGCTTTACCGGCGTTCCAGGAAACTTTTCGAGGAAATTCTTGACGAGTACCGGCGCGGGGAAACGGGCTTTAAAATGGTGATTCGGGCAAAACTCATGGAAGCGGAGGTGCTGTACTTCCGCTCAATCATCATATCCCGGTCCGGTACAAGCCTGGATGAGCAAAAACCAAAAAACATCGGGCGGCTTGAACGGGTTTTTGAGTATATTCACGGTAATTTTAATATTCCGGAACTCTCCGTTCAACACGCGGCGGAGGCGGCGGGGGTAAGCGTTAACTATTTTGTCCGGTTTTTCCGGCGGCAAAGCGGACAGCACTTTCATGACTACCTTGCCCGCCTGCGTTTATCCTACGCGAAAAGAGAACTCCTCAGTTCGGATCGGCCGGTTACGGATATTGCTTATGACTGCGGTTTTAACAGCATCCAAACCTTTAACCGCCTGTTCAAGGTCCATACCGGCCTGACGCCCCTGGCATTTCGGAACAACAAACAGATCGGCCTTTAATTCCGGCGCGGAGGTTTTTCAAACCTGGGATTTTAGAAAGATTCCGCCCGTAAGTCGCCCCCCTTGCAGCGCAGTTTTTGATAAAAATTCAGTAAAAATTGGTAAGCCGGTTTCCCTCGGCGGCGTTTATGATCTCCCAATACGGAGGTAAACGCTAATGGCGAATAATTGGGAACAGATTGACAAGGAAGGTTACTTCCTTATCGTTCAGGAAAGGGGGCCAACTCTGGGCTCTTCTTTGCGGGATCATATCCTGTGCCAGGACGGTTTTGTCTTCAAGGACCTTAACCGTAACGGGGTCTTGGACCCTTACGAGGATTGGCGGCTCCCCCTGGAACAACGGGTAGACGATTTAGTCAAACGGTTGACCGTCGAAGAAATCGCCGGCCTCATGCTCCATAGTCTTCATCAGACGGTTTGCAAGGGCGATCCAATGGCGGAACTGCTCTATCCCAACCGCCCCAAGTCCGATACGAGGGAGCATATCTGGGACTTAACGGAAACCCAGAAAAGTCTCCTGGTTGAACATAGGATCCGCCATGTCCTCCTTTCCATTGTGGAGGATACCTCAAGCGCGGCGCGCTGGAACAACCGGCTCCAGGCCTTTGCCGAAGCCCTGGGCCAGGGTATCCCGGTAAGCGTCAGTTCCGATCCCCGGCATATTCCCGCGGGTACCGGGGAATTCGATATGGGGGCGGGGGGAGATCTGTCGGTGTGGCCGGATAATATCGGCCTGGCCGCGGCCTTTGATCCTGAACTGGTACGGCGCTTTGGGGAAATCGCCGCCCGGGAATACCGGGCCATGGGTATTACCACAGCCCTTTCCCCCCAGGTTGATCTGACGACCGATCCCCGCTGGTTCCGTTTTGCGGGGAGTTTTGGCGAAGGGCTTAAACTTGCCGCCGCCTTGGCCCGCTCTTATTGCGACGGTTTCCAAACATCAACGGGGGAACGGGAAATTGACGGAGGATGGGGCTGGGACAGCGTCAACGCCATGGTAAAACACTGGCCGGGGGGCGGCAGCGGCGAAGGAGGCCGGGACGCCCATTACGGCTATGGAAAATATGCGGTCTACCCGGGAAATAATTTTGAGGAGCACCTTAAACCCTTCCTGGAAGGGGCCTTTAAGCTGGCGGGGAAAACAGGGACGGCCTCGGCGGTAATGCCCTACTACACTGTTTCATGGGGGATCGATTCCGTTTATGGCGAAAATGCCGGTAATTCCTACAGCAAATATATCGTTACCGATTTATTGCGTAAAAAGTACGGCTATGACGGGCTTGTCTGTACTGATTGGAATATAACAGCGGATCCGGGTCCCCTTGATTATACCTTTGGAGGTAAATCATATGGTGTAGAAAATTTTTCTATCGCGGAACGGCATTATAAGATCATTATGGCCGGGGTGGATCAGTTCGGTGGAAACAACGATATTGCCCCTGTCCTCGCGGCCTACCGCATGGGAGTGGAGGAATGGGGAGAAGCTTTTATGCGGGAACGCTTTGCCCAATCCGCCCGCCGGATTCTCCGCAACATCTTTCGTACCGGTCTTTTTGAGAATCCTTACACGGACCCGGACGAATCCCGCGCCACGGCGGGGAACGCCGCCTTTGTACAGGCCGGTTTTGAGGCCCAGCTTAAGAGCGTGGTGCTGTTGAAGAACAGGAATCACACGCTGCCCCTGAAGCCGGGGACAAGGGTGTACATTCCCAAACGGCATCTTAGGGCCTCAAAAAACAATTTTTTTGGCATGCTCACGCCGGAAAAGGATGTGCTCCCCATTAAGCTTGAGATTGTCCGGCGGTACTTTGAGCCTGTGGACGATCCCGCCGGCGCGGAGGCGGCTCTGTGTTTTATCGAATCCCCCAAGGGCCTGGGCTATGAGGAAGGTAAGGGCTATCTTCCCATAAATCTGCGCTACCGGCCCTGGACCGCGCATAATGCCAGGGAAAAGAATATCGCCGGCGATGAAGACCGTTCTTACCGGAACAAAACCGGGACCGCCACCAACGAGCCGGATCTGGACATGATCCTGGATACCAGGAAAAAAATGGGAAACAAGCCGGTGATTGTCATTGTAAACACCCGTAATCCCTTTGTGGCCGCGGAATTTGAAAGGGACGTTGATGGAATACTCTTAGACTTCATGGTACAACCGGAGGCCCTTCTTGATATTGTAAGCGGTAAAGCCGAGCCTTCGGCGCTGCTTCCTTTCCAGATGCCCGCGGACATGGAAACGGTGGAAGCCCAGGCTGAAGACGTGCCCCTGGACATGGCGTGTTACCGGGCGGAAGACGGCAATGTCTGGGACTTCGCCTTTGGGCTTAACTGGCGCGGTGTCATTTCCGACGGCCGCGTTATCCAATTCAAATAACGGGAGAACTATATGAGCGAAAGAACCGGCCTGAAAACCCGCTTTGCCTATGGCCTGAGCGATGTGGCGTCCAATCTTTCCTGGGGGACCGTGGGCTCTTATCTCATGGTCTACTATACCGATGTGGCAAAAATTCCGGCGATAATGATCGGTACCATGTTTTTGATTACCCGTGTTTGGGACGCTGTTAATGATCCTATTATGGGACTTATCATCGACAAAACCCATTCCCGCTGGGGTAAGGCCCGTCCCTATTTTTTATGGATGTGCGTACCGCTGGCAATCGTCATGGTCCTAACCTATTCGGTGCCCGCCGGGTGGAGCGTCACGGGAAAACTTATCTATGTGTACATTACTTTTACATTCCTGGGGATGATCTATACGGCAATCAATATACCTGTGACGGCGATACTGCCAAGATTAAGCGCCGATTTGCATGACAGAACCGTGCTTGGCACCTTCCGCGGCTTTGGCGCTCTCATCGGCCAGGTACTGGTCATGGCAATTACCCTGCCCCTGGTGGCCGCGCTGGGCCAGGGCGATACGGCAAAGGGGTATCAGCTTACCATGGCGGTATTCGGCATTATGGCGGTTTTGTTTTTCCTGATTACCTTCTTTAATGTTAAAGAAATCGATCTTGAGGAAAAGAAATCTCAAAAAACCTCCTTCATGGAGAGCGTGAAGGCGATACGGGGGAATTTGCCCTGGCTTATTACCCTGCTGGTAGGGCTTTTACTGCAGATGTCAATGGCTATGCGGATGGCGGGTATGGTCTACTATTGCAGATACTACCTGGGCAATGAGGGACTTATCCCCCTTCTGGGTATGCTGATGATGGTTATGATCTTTCCCCTGGCCTGTCTGCCCGCGGTAAGTAAAAAGATCGGCAAACGGAATACGGTAATCACCGGCTCCATTATTGCTATTGCCGGTAATCTCCTTATCTGGCTGGGCGGGAAAACCACGCCTGCTGTTTTTATCACTGCCAATGTCCTGGTAATAGCCGGTATGGCCTTTACCCTGGGGCTGATATTCGTGCTGGTGGCCGATACTGTAGAATACGGGGAATGGAAAAATGGGGTGCGGAGCGAGGGCTTTCTCTCCGCCGCCAGCAGCCTGGGACAAAAGTTGGGCACTGGTTTTGGCGGCGCCCTGGCCGCCTGGGTTTTGGGTTCGGCAGGCTACGAGGCTAATGCCGTGGAGCAGTCCCGCGATGTCCTTAATGCCATGGTATTTAATTTCGTGGGATTTCCCCTGCTTAGTTTCGTGTTGATTATTATACTCATGTGGTTTTACCGGCTGGATAAGACCGCTTCTCAAATGATGTCGGAACTTGCCCAACGCCGGGCCCTAAATTCTTAAACCTGGATGGTCGGCCCCCAAACCTGACCATTAACAACCGCGGCTTGCCGCGTTGTACAGCGAGGCGCCCAAAAATTAAATAACGCGAGTTCGACAGGGATAAGCCTGCCGGGGGCGTTGCGGGGGGGGGGGGGG
>JAITRD010000244.1 GCA_031288575.1 Treponema sp.
CGCGTTAACCAGGGCCGCCAAGGGCAGCCAGACCGACAGGGGCGAACAAACCAGATTTTTCGGGCCGGTTTGTTCCGCCAAGGCCGCGCCCAGCCGGAAGGCAAAGTCGTTTGCGCCGCGGGAAGCCGCTTTTGAATCGGCGTATTCCGGCTCCTGCAGCTCCTTGGGAATTACGGAGACAACTTTTATGGCGCTATAGGCTTCATCATCATGGTTAATTTCGGCATTACACCCTAAAAAAAGGCATAAAAGAAAAAGCGCCGGTCCAAAAACACTCAAAAGGCTCAAAGGGGCTTTGGTTTTCATCATTTCTCCCTGAATACAGTATACCGCATAAATCGCGGTTTTCAAGGTTTTGCGTGAGGGCGCCAGGGCTTCTGCATTTACTTTTATCGCAAAATATTGAAGCATAACAAAAATAACCGGCTGGGCGGGAAAAATCCCCATGGGGGCCACGCTTGCTTTGCACGAGGGGGCTTGTCGTTGTGCTTGAGGGCTAGATGGTGCAAAGCTTCGGTAAGTGGCCCCCATGGGGATTTTTCCCGCCCAGCCGGCCTTATTGTTCCGTTTAATAGGCGAGGTCGTAAAGGCGGGTTCTTTGGGGGGGAAGAGATTTCTGGATGGGGGCGGAGGCTTAGCTGCGTTTTTTATGCCTGTTCGTTTTTCCGGCTTGCCGCCGGGTTTTTCTTTTCAAGGCTGCCGGAACGGAGCTTTTGGGGTGAAAGACTTTGCTTTTAAAGTTTTCCGAGGACCTTTTCCAGGGCCTCCAGGTGTTTTGAGGGGATCCCCAGGGTTTTTATCCGGGACTTTTCCCCCGAAAGGATTCGGATTTCCTTTTTTGCGCAGTCCAAGGTTTTGGCCAAAAAAGAGATGAGCTCTCCATTGGCCTTGCCGTCCTCCGGGGGAGCGCTAATTTTGATCCGCAGCCGCCCCTCCCTGATTCCGGTAAGTTCGTTTTTGGAGGCCCCCGGCTGGACCTTAATATCAAGGAACAGCATATCCTCCCCGGGACGGATACAGGTTTCCATCGTTATTCCCCCTATTCCGCCGAAGGGCTTGCCTTCCCCGGTTTATAGGCCGGGAGCCAGACCCTTTCGCCGATTTTCCACATAAAGGAATATTCCCCGAAGCCCCCTTCCCCTCCCGGTTCTTTGAAATCCCGCGAAAAAGAACCGGGAAGAGCGCCGAGGATCATATTGGCCACCGCCGCCGCCCGGAAAGAAAATTCCGGCGCCGGGGGAGGGGGCTCTTCCGGCAAAACCCGGGGAACCAGGGCGGCGCAAAGCACCGGAGGGAAAAAGCGGAACCGGAGGAGCTCCGGCGGGAGCAACTCCGGGGGCAGGTCCAGGTCTAAGGAAGGCCCGAACAGGCTAAACCCGGGCGGTTCCGCCTTCCCCCGGGCGGGACCTTCCACCGGAAAAGAACGCTCCGGCGGGCCGGTCCGGATCTTGCCCTTGCCCGCGCTGCTGAGTTCCCGCAGGGTAAAGGCAAGGGCCTTAAGCTCTCCCCGGGTAAGGGGGCGCTTAACGATGCCCAGGGCCACCGCCCCGGGAAAAGAATAGGCCCCCCAAAAGCCCCGGGCAAAAAGAGCATGGTTATAAGCGCGCAAAGGCTTCCCGCAATCCCGGTGGGGTAAAAGCAGGATGAACCTGAGATATTGCGCCACATCCGCCTCCCCGGGGAAACCCGCCCCTTGATGAGTGTTCAAAGTTTTCTTCTCATAGTATACTGGTAAACAATTATGAAATATAAGACTAAACTGTTGGCGGATCGTTTTACCGGGGAGCTTTCCCGGTGGCAGGGGGTAGTATGCATTTCCCTCAACGAGGCCGCCCTGCCGGATACCCTGGACCCCTATTTTGCCCTCATCCTGGACGTATATTATGGGGAGTCCATCCCGGATGCGGAGGAACGCTGCCGTTTATACGGCGGGGACATAACCGCCTTTGAAACCTCAAATCAATCGAATAAGGATCGGTTCCTCATCGGCAACTTACCGGTCAGAATAGAATATAAATCAATCCGGCAGATTGATGAACTGGTTTCCCTGGCGGATACAAAGCTGGATTCCCTGTGGCTGATTAAGGATTCCGGGACCTATGTTTATTACCGCCTGGCCAACGGGGAGATCCTTTTCAACCGGGATGACTGGATCCTGGAGATTAGGCGCCGGCTGTTTAACCTGGGGGATGATTTTTGGCGGCAGACCCGGGCCGCCCACCAGTCAAAGATGGAGCATTTTTTAAGCGATCTGGGGGCCGCCCTCATCCAGGGGGATGATTTTTATTACCTTATTTCTTCCTCGGGTTTCAGCAAAACCAGTTGTCTTACCCTGTTTTCTATCAACCGCCGGTTTGAACCCTCCCACCGGGGGTACTATAAACAGGTAATGGAACTGCCGGTGCTTCCTGAATCTTTCCCCGCTCAATTTGAGACCTTCCTCCGGGAGGATCCCGGCATGACCCGGGAACGGCGTTATTCCCTTGCCCAATTGATTGCCCGGGGCATTATCGCCCTGTAATGACAGGGCCGGATGCGCAGGATGTTTAAGCGGCGGCCCGGCGGAAAACCGGATGCTTTGGGCCCTTCCTTTTTCCGGTTTTTTTCTTTCCTTTTGATCTGTTCCCCTTTTTTATATGCCTGTGAATTTAGAAGCCCCGCGGTTTTTGAATTTTATGGCGCCGGGGAGGATGCCCGGATATACAGCCTTTCCCGCAAGGGGGTTTCGGGGGTTTTTCCCCTTTCCCGGCCCGGAAAGTGGGATTATGTTTTTGAAAACCCCCAGGATTTCCCCCCGGATAGTTCTTTGGAACTGGACTATGCCTTCCGTTCCGCCCCCGGGGCTCCGGCCTTTCAGGTGATGCTGGAACTGGAAGGGGC
>JAITRD010000271.1 GCA_031288575.1 Treponema sp.
TCTAAATACCTCAAACGGTCCCAGATTTATCTTCTCATTTTTTTTTCCATCCTGTCGGGGAGCGGCGCGGCCCTGGATCTGATCCTGGGTTCGGGGAATCTCATCTGGCCCTGCCTGAGCGCCGCCTTTTTGTACCTCTATTTTTTTATCATCCAGTCCGATTCAAACCTGGATTCCCTTACGGGCATAGGAAACCGGTACAGTTTTAACCAGTTTATCAGCCGGATCAGCCAGCAGAATGCCAAACAGTCCTATTCCATCGCCATGCTCGATATGAACGACTTTAAAAAAATAAACGATGCCTTCGGCCACCTTGAGGGGGATAACGCCCTGCGGGACATGGCGGCGATTATCAAAACTTCGATCCGCCATTCGGGTTTCGCCGCCCGCTACGGGTGGGATGAATTTGTTTTGGCGATCAAGACGGAACAGAACATTGAAGCCCTGCTGGCCCGGTTGCAGACCGCCATAGACGCCTACAACAATCAAGGCCTAAAGCCCTATAAACTCAAAATCAGTTACGGCTGGGATGTTTTTACCGCCAATAGCGGTTTGTCCGTCGAGGAGTTCCTGGCCCATATCGACAGCCTTATGTACCGGCATAAGGCCGAACAGCGGCGGAGCACGGACCGGGTAAGTTAAAAACGCGGCCCGGGGAAAACAGTCAGGGCTCCCGCATTTACTTTTAACTTAAGCGCCAAAGGCAAAAGCCCATGGCAACGGAGCATTAAACCGCTCACTACCCTCTTTTTGCGGCAGATAGCCCGTCATCCCCCCCTCATCCAGAAAATCTCTTCTCCCTCAAAGGGCCATGCCTTTACGGCCTTCACCTATCAAGTGGAACAATAAGGCCGTCTGGGAGGGCAAGATTCCCATGGGGGGCACTTGACCGAAGCTTTGCACCATCTGACCCTCCCGGGAGCAAAACAAAACCTCCTCGTGCAAAGCAAGCGTGCCCCCCATGGGAATCTTGCCCTCCCAGACGGTAATTTTTGTTACACTTCTAATCTTGCCTAAATCTTCTTTTTCGGGCATCTTATTGTTATGGATCTAGATGCCTTTGATACCTGGTACCGGGCCAGATATCAGCGGACCAGTTCCGCCTTTATTTCCACGATGATCATTGCCGCTGATCTGGTGGGGGTTATGCTTTCTTTCGGGACAGGTTTTTTTTTGGTAAACCTATATGATATTCATGCCATAAATTTTAGATCCTTTGTAACCTACTGGCCCTATTTGCCCGTTTTTATCCTCATTTTTCAAATTATGCATTTGTACCCCGGACTTTCCCTGGCCCCCGCGGAGGAGCTTCGCCATCTTATGATAGGCTCCCTTATGGCCCATGGGGGGATTATCTTTTCCCGCTATATTGAAGACGAGGAATTCGACGCCATTTCCATCGCTTTTATTATCAGTTTTGTTTTTTCCACGGTTATTTTATTGATTTGCCGCAGTTGTATGCACGGAATCCTGCACAGGACCCGTTTGGGGGACATTCCGGCGGTTATTTACGGCGGGGGAAATACGGGGCGCCTCATTGCTGACCGCTTGCTCCATAATAAAAAGACCGGTTATGTGCCGGTATTGATCCTGGATGATGATCCCTCCACGGGGGATTTCTACCGGGACATTCCGATTATCCACGATACCATGGCGGGCCCGGAAATTGTCAGCAGGTATAATATCAAAATGGCTATTGTGGCCATGCCCGCCTTCGGGCAAAAAAAATTAACCCAAATGCTCAACTATTCGGTATCCGCCTTCCGCTATAATGTTCTCATCCCCGATTTTTTCAGCGTCTCCAATATCTGGATGTCTATTTGCGATTTTGACGGGATTCTGGGCTTTGTTACCAGCCACAAGCTTAAAATGTCCTGGAACCTTATCATTAAACGTTTTTTAGATCTGCTCATCGTGGGCATAGGGGGAATTTTTATTTCCCCCCTGCTGCTTATCATTGCCCTGCTGATAAAAATAAGCTCCCCCGGCCCGGTTTTATACGGGCAGAGGAGGCTGGGCATCAACGGGAAACATTTTACGGCTTATAAATTCCGGTCCATGGTGGCAGACGCCCAGGAACGGCTTAAGGTTTTGCTCGATTCGGACAGCCGGTTGCGGCAGGAATGGGAAGCTAACCATAAATTAAGGAAAGATCCCCGGATCACCGGGATAGGAAGATTCCTTAGAAGAACCAGTTTTGACGAGTTTCCCCAGTTGATCAACGTTTTAAAGGGAGAAATGAGCTTGGTAGGCCCTCGGCCCATTGTGGATGATGAGGTGGAAAAATACGGGGAAGATTTTAAGCGTATTTTTTCCGTTAAGCCCGGAATGACCGGGCTTTGGCAGGTGTCGGGGCGTTCCAATACGGATTACGCCGAGCGGGTATCCTTCGATACCTATTACCTTCAAAGCTGGTCCGTCTGGCTGGATTTTTGGGTCCTCTATAAAACCTTCGGGGTGGTTTTGTGGGGAAAAGGAGCCTATTGATGCGGAAACTCATATTTATTTTTTTTCTAACACTGTTCCTTATTCCGCCGGTTTTTGGTCAGGCCCGGTCTTTTGAAACCCTTTTTCCCGGTCTTGAGGAGGGCCAAAAAACCCAGGTTTTTTCATCAAAGGGTTTAGTTTTCACTACCGGGAATGTATCGGAATTACGCTTAGTCCCGGCATCGGAATTCGACATTGCAGGCCCCGTACTCAGCCGGAATTTTTCCTGCCTGGTGGAATCCCTTTTGATGATCCCCTATGGGCATAATTCGATAGAACTTCTCGATATATATAATGCCCTGGGGAAAATCCGGGACTTAACGGGCCGTTTATACCATTCGGCTACCCGGGATGCGGAGGTTCCCCTTTTTGAAGACGCAACCCGGATTAAAGGCCCCCGGGAAAACTCCCCGATCCCCGATCCCCCGGGAGCCCTTTCCATCCCCCCCTCGGAAACGATTCATGTCCGCATAAAGGACATCAATTTCGGCAATTCCTTTTACCGGGCGGATATCGCTACCGGCAGGGCAGGTTTGCTTTATCACCTGTCAAACACGAGGGCCCTAAGCTATTTATTCATTCCGATCATTAAAGAGGATAATTTCGTTACCCAGCTCTATTTCGAGCCCCTTGAGGAGGGCGTGCTGGTGTATAGCATCGCCGGGGCGGAGGTCTCAAACTTTGTCGCCTCCCGGGTTGACATATCTTCGGCAATACGAAAACGGCTGGAAGTTATCATTAGCTGGGTGATTGACGGCGTTACCGTTTTTAAGTAATATAAAAGTTATCCTGCGGCTGTCGTATAACGGCTATTACCCCAGCCTTCCAAGCTGGAGACGAGGGTTCGACTCCCTTCAGCCGCTTAATTGCCAATTCATTACCGGGTAATGAATTGGCCAAAAGCTGCAAAACCTGGATTTCTTGAAAGCATGGCATGGTACGTTTATTTTTTACAAACGAGGTGTGCCATGCCGAAGATCACCGGCCCGTTTCATTTCTATAAGCGTCAAGATACCAAAAAATACTGCCTTATCCTCTATCCCGCCTCAGGCCTCCCCCGGAAATATGCCGGGAACGGAAGCGGAACCCGCCTGTCCCGGAACCGGCCCTCTCCCGGAAGCCCTGGAGGAACCCGCCTGTTTCCTGATATGAAAATATTTTTCATCATGCTCCGATAAAAAAGAAAAATAGAACCGGTTTTTAAAGAAAAGCATAATTTTTAGTCTAATGGTGAAATTTTATTTCATTTTCCGCTTGACATTTCGGTATTTTGGGATTAGAATCTTTTTACTATTTAAAAGGAGCCGCCGCATGGCATTTCAAAACGCGATTGACCGTCTGATCACGGAAGATTTTGGCCTGGGAAATAAACGGCTGGGGCTTATTACCTCCCCTACCGGGCTTTCGTCGGCATTGATTTCCACTATAGACATTCTGCGGGAAAGGTTTAATCTCCGCGCCCTCTTTGCCCCGGAACACGGGGTCCGGGGCGAGATTGAGGCCGGAGGA
>JAITRD010000230.1 GCA_031288575.1 Treponema sp.
TCCGGGATTCTCCCCGCAATAACTGGGTTTCTTTTACGGAAGGATAACGGGAAACCGCCTCGCCCAAACCCTGAAGGCATAAAAACCGCTCCCGAACCACGCGGGCATCTTCAGGATACGCCTTTTCAAGATAGGCCTCAATTTCCTCAACCAGGCGCCTTTCATTTTCTTTCAAAACCAGCATTACTGACGTGTTTTCCGGCATGGGAAGGGACATATATTATAAGCTATCCCTCGGACCGGGATAAATCAAGGCATTATGCTATTTTTCTTTCGGCGTTTTCCAGCCAAGGGGGCAGTGCGGCAATTGACTCTGAACCTGAAGGAGCTTATATTTATAGAAGGTATCCGGGGGTGCACCGGTTTCGACTGGTACGGTTCGGGGTGCAGGCTGCAGGTGGAGTGCCGAGCTCCTAACATTCGGCAACAATTTAACTGCAGACTACGACAGTTACGCTCTCGCTGCTTAAACAGCGGAACGCGGAAACCGGTCCCGCCGCCTTGAGGGACCGGCTTTCCGTCGCAATCAAGGCTGGTCAAGCTCCGTGTCCGGACGGGGTGCGACGAGATAATTCTGGAATACGGATAGGCCGCAGGCCGTGCTGCCAAGCCCGTCCCGACAAATCATAGCGCGGCTAAACCTGTAGAAGCCGGTATTTCGCGTATTAGGACGCGGGTTCGATTCCCGCCACCTCCAAAAATTGGGATAACGGGATGTTTTAAAAGGGCTTTTTCAAAATCCGGCATTTTGAAAAAGCCCCTAAGTTTTACCCCGGATTAAGAACCCAGGCGCGGACCGGGGCATAGGCCCCGCCTTCCAATTATCCGGCCTTTAGTTTAACCGTCTGATCGCCGGCCCGGGTATAGATGGTGGTGTCCGGGGGAACCGAAGCGGTGAGCCATACATTGCCCCCAATGGTGCTGCCCCGGCCAATGACGGTTTCCCCCCCCAGGATGGTCGCGCCGGCATAGATGGTTACGTCGTCCTCGATGGTGGGATGCCGCTTTTTACCGGCCTCTTCTTTTTTTACCGATAATGCCCCCAGGGTAACCCCCTGGTAGAGCTTGACATTCTTGCCGATTACCGTGGTTTCCCCGATAACCACCCCGGTCCCGTGGTCGATAAAAAAGGATTCGCCGATCTCCGCGCCGGGATGGATGTCGATGCCGGTGCGACCGTGGACCAATTCGCTCATCATCCGGGGGATCAGGGGCACCCCCCGGACCCAGAAGAAATGGGCCAGCCGGTGTACCGTGATGGCGTCAAAACCGGGATAAGAAACGATAACCTCCTCCAAACTTTTCGCCGCGGGATCGCCCCGGAAGGCTGCCTGCATATCCAAAGCCAGGGCACCGCGAATCTTGGGAAGCTCATCAAAAAAATCATCCACGATAAGTTCCGCCGCCGCGTGGCAGCCCCCATAGCCGCAGGACGTTATCCCCTTCCGGAAAGAAAAAACAATGCTCTTTTCCACCTCCCGGACAAGTTCCCGGGCGATATGGTATACCCTTTCAGCGGTAATCAATTGCAGATTATCGTGATCCAATCCTTTATTTTCCCGGAATCCGGGGAAAATAAGCTCATCTAAACCATAAAGTATATCTTCAATGCTTTCCCGGCTGGGAAGGTTATCGCCGCCGGAATGGTTTACCAGGCCGTAGGATCCGTAGGAATTTACTAAGGCCTCAATGCTTTTACCCAATCTTCGCAAAACTATCCTCCGCGTTTTATGTACGGTCAAAAGTCGATCCCAAGGGACTAGCCGCAAACCGTGGCGGCCTCCCCCTTTATCTGCCGTTAAGGGCCCGCGGGCCCTAATCGCCGGGACAGTCCGCGCAGGGGTCCGGGTTCGATCCCCCTGCGCCTGCTCCTACTCCTGCCAAAACCCGCGGGGCTTCGTTTTTTTCCTTGCCGCCGCCGCTTTCAGTTCCCTTTTCGCCGGTCACCGTGAGGTTCCCCGCCCCGGAAAGAACGGCGGATCCCCCGGCGATACGGCTCCCGGCCTTGTCCACCAGGCCCGAGAGGTCGTTCCCGCCCTTAAAACGCAGGACATTGACCATAAAAATATTCAGTTTGTTGACGATATTCGGGGGCAGAAGATTCCCGTCCACCTCCACCGACAGGGTGGGATAGTTTCGCTCCCGGGCCCAGGGGGTAAAGAGCCCCTCGATAACCCGGCCGATGAGGCAGGCGAAGGGGCTGATGTTCACGATCCCCGAATAGCCGTGTTCCATGGCGGTGGCCGCGGCGCCGCTGGAAACGGCGATCTCCGAATTGAGTTCCAGGTTGACAAAATGCTTTTGGGCATTTTCCATAATCTGATGCATGTCGTGGGGGGTCTCGGGGATAAGCCCCGTGGGACCCAGGATGGAGAGGACCTTCTTTTCCACCGAATGTTTCCACCATTCCTCGATTTCCAGCTTCTTCAGGTCCCAATAGGGCTTGGAGAAAAACTTTTTGAGGGGTTTTTCCAGGTTAAAGAGCTTTTTAAAGGCGTATTCCCGGACAAAATCCAGGTAATGGATCCATTCGGAGATCCCTGCCACCTTCACCACGATTCCCCGCTCGCTCATCAGGTCCGTGAGTTCCCCCACGGCAAAATCGTCCCGGCGGACGTAAATTTCCCCTACGATAAGCACCTTGGGGCAATCGCTGAGTTT
>JAITRD010000294.1 GCA_031288575.1 Treponema sp.
CGGATCGGCTTGGGGGAAAATTTTGGCTTCCCGGCAAAAATAAATGACCTGCGCTGATCCTTGAATTTCCCACTTTACATTGTTTTTGGTCTTTGATATTATTCCTTACTCTATCGATAATTATCCTCCTGAAGGAATGAGAGATAAGGAAGGTTGTTTATGTCACGGATCTGCGATATCTGCGGGAAACACACTGTTACCGGAAATTCGGTAAGCCATGCTAAAAACCGTACCCGCCGTACCTGGAAGCCGAACCTGGTGAAGGTTAAAACCGAAATAGGCGGCTCCACGATTACCCTTAAAATCTGTACCCGGTGCTTGAAAAGCGATTTTATAACCAAAAAAGTTAGGGGAGTCCGGTCTGCAAGGGTGGAAAACCCCCAAGGGCCCGCGGAGAAGCAATAGGTTTTTCTGGAAATTTCAGCGGGAGAGCATATTTCTTCCGCATTGCGGGTCAAGTTTAGCTCCCAAGGGGCCTTGTTATTCCCTAAGCCGGGGGCTTACTCTTTTAGCTATGGCTGACCCCGAATTGATACAAGTAATGGATTATATTCTCAACCGCTGTGATGAAAAAAACATTGAGGCGGTGGCCGCCGCCGTGGTAAGGCGGCGGCGGGATCTGGCTTTATTCGGCGGAATGAAAAATCTGCCGGATCCCCAAAAATGGGCCAGGAACCTTTCCGCCCAAATCGGCAAAGAAGCCGGCATGGAAACCCTTACTGAGCTTATCCAGGATATGGCGGTGCGGATTGTCCGGCAGGAAGCGCCGGAACTGACCGAAAAACAGGCGGAGGAATTGACCCGTTCTTGGATCCCGGGTAACAATGTTTCCGGGGATGGGGAAAAGGAACTGCCGCCGGATCTTCTGAAATCCATGATCGATCAGTTTGTTTCCTACTCAACCGGGCGCATGAGCGACGGAGAAGATCAAAGGCTCCGTTCCGACTTGGGCTCCTGGCCTGACCGCTACTGGAAGGCCTTTCCCCGGGTTGTTCAGCTTATCATCCGGGATTTTCTCAAGGGGGAGATTCTGCCGGAAAAATTCCGTTCCGAGATTGACATTGCCCTTAAAATAAGGTGACCGCCTTATCCCTCCGGCTTCCCGGGGGAGGGAGGCTCAAAGTATTATTTTTCTGAACTGCCTGATGAAATTTTATCAGATAAGGACGTTAACGATGAAAAAAGTGCTGTTCACTGTTTTTTTTGCGGGTGTTTTTATTGTTTCCCTAGTGGCCCAGGAACATCCAACCATCCGTATCGTGAATAATACCGGCTATGTCGGGTATTATTTGTATGTCAGTTTGACCACTATCAATGAATGGGAGGAGGACCTTCTGGAAGACGATGTCCTGCCTGACGGGGAGGCGGTTGCCGTGAAGTTGGCCTATTCCCTGAGTGAGGCAAACCGTTATGACATCCAGCTTGAAGATGAGGATGGAGATACCTATACCAAGTGGGATGTCTTGAT
Source organism: Treponema sp. (assembly GCA_031288575.1). GTDB lineage: Bacteria > Spirochaetota > Spirochaetia > Treponematales > Breznakiellaceae > JAITRD01. The sequence goes on from JAITRD010000294.1 coordinate 1,469, forward strand.
TACCCCCAATGCCCTGATTGAATTTACCATGGATGATTTAGATTAAGCTGCGAACACGCCGGCTTCAAACTTGCTCCCGGCTCCGGTAATCCGCCGCTTTTTTAATCCCCGGGGGCTTGCCCTAAACTTGACCCACAATTCAGGCGGTAAATTTATTATCCGAGTACCGTTATCCTCCTTTCAGGCTAAAGTTGCCCCCACTTTTTCTGAGTAGGCCCGCGGGGAGGGGGGAAAGGACGGGGAAAACTCCGCCGGAGCGTATTGAAGATAGCGGAGGCGGGCTCTACAAGCATTTCCCCCGGCATTTTCCCCTCCCCGGCGGGAATTACACAGAATTTTGTGGGTCAAGTTTAGGGCTTGCCCCGGGGTTTGCTTTTATGGGGGGCCTTAATCCCCTACCCGGATGGAGTTAAACCAGGCGTCGTTATACAGTTCCAGGGTTTCCCCCAGATCGTCCTTGAGTTCGGTGTTGGCTATCTCCTCCGCAGTATAATAGGGTTTTTCCTTTTTAAGTTGCCTGGCGGGGATATTGGCAGTGGCGGGGAAACCGAAGGTGTCGGTAAATTCGGCGTAGATATCCGGCCGGTGAATAAAATCGATGAATTTGTGGGCAAGGTCGATATGTTTGGCCCCCTTCAAGATACACATGCTGTCAATATAGGCGGGCCCTCCGGCCTCGGGTATAAAGAAGACCGTATCCTTCTTGAGTTGTTCGTCATCGGCGATTTCTTCGTAAACCACTTCGGCATAACCCTGAACCACCCAAAAGTCGCCGTTGGCGTATCCCTTGCCAAAGGCTTCGGCGTCGAATTTTACCAGGTTTGGTTTCCAGGAATTATTGATCAGATCCTTTGCCGCCTCAATTTCCGCGGGGTTTTTGGTATTCACCGAATAACCCAGATGAACCAGGGCATCCCCCATAACTTCCCGCATATCATCCAGCATGGTCATTCTGCCCTTCAGATCGGTACGGCCGAAGATGGACCAGTCCCTTGGGAATTGGGGTACCCGGGCGGTATTGACGGCAACGCCCGCGGCGCCAAAATAATAGGGGACCGAATATTCCATATTGGGATCGTAGGTTGCCTTTCTCAGCACCAGGGGATCTATGTTTTTTAAGTTGGCGAGTTTGGACTTATCGATTTTTTCAAACATATTCTGATGGATCATGATGGATACATAATCGCCCGAAGGGAAAACGATATCATAACCGGAACCGCCGGCTTTGATTTTGGCGTACATATCCTCGTTAGAGGCGAACTCGTCGTATACCACGGTAACGTTGTATTCCTTCTCAAATTTTTCGATCACCGAATCCGGGGTATAATAGGTCCAATTGTAAATATACAAGGTATTGGGATCCGATTTCCCTCCGCCGAATCCGGCGGTCGGGAAAAACAGGGCGGCCGCCAGCACCGCTAAAAAGGCGGCCCCCGTCCGCAGCCCGGTTTTTTGCAGTCCCCCGCAGATCCCCCCCGGGACTGCCTTTGCAACAGGAATTTTTATCATTCTTCTCCTCCTCGTGTTGAAATCAGGGTATGTTTTTCACATCCCCGCCTAATATAAAAACCCTAAGGGTTTTTTTCCTGTCATGATTTTCTCTATTTTGCCGCGATATATTTAAGGAAATTTCTCAGCAAATAGGTAAGAAGCACCGTGCCGCAGATCATAACCACCGAAAGGGCATTGATTACCGGCGACACGCCGAAACGGATGGCCGAATAGATATAGAGGGGCAGGGTAGAAGAACCGGGGCCGGCGACAAAATAGGTAATGACAAAGTCCTCAAGGCTTATGGTGATGGCGGTGAGAAACCCCGAGACAATGCCGGGCAAACAAATAGGAACCGTAACTTTAAGCAGGGTTTGCCGCTCATTGGCCCCCAGGTCGTGGGCGGCCTCAATAATGGAAAAATCGAATTCGTCCAGCCGGGCCATAACCATGAGGAACACAAAGGGAAGGTTAAAAGTGGTATGGGCAATAAAAATAGTGAGAAGCCCCAGGCGCATACCGACCCCGGCAAAAAAGATCGAAAGGGAAACCCCGATAATGATTTCCGGAAGGATCATGGGCATGAAAGAAATGGTCTGGACATAGTTCCGCAGCTTAAAGCGGTACCAGTTAACCCCGATAGCGCCGAAAGTCCCCAGGATGGTAGCTACCGCCGCGGAAGTGGCGGCGATGAGGATGCTGTTCCAAAAGGCCCGCCACAGATCCCGGGAATGGAGGAAAAGCTGCTCGTACCAGACCAGGGAAAATCCGGTCCAATTCATGCCCTTGGAGGCGTTAAAAGAATAGAGGATTAACACAAAAAGGGGGAGGAAAAGGAACACGATGGTTGCCAAAAACACGGTCTGGGAAAAGGAAAACCGGGGCTTGAAAGCCCGCTTCGCGTGCCGGGCGGCTTCCCCCTGGGGAATGCCGATTCTCAGGGAGGTGATAATGTTATGCACCGGGTTTTTGGTGTTCATGACCGGCCCCCTGGGGAAGAAACTTCCCGGCGGCCTGTTTCCTGGACAAGGCCCCCTTCCCGCGGACGGCGAACATCCTGAAGCCTCGACGCATCCCGCCTTTGGAGGTTCATCATCCATATAACCCCCGCGGTGGTAACAACGGTAAGAACCATGGAAATCGCCGACGCCAGGGGCCAGTTCCGGGATTTGGTAAGCTGGTCGGCGATGATGTTTCCCAGCATATAGGAGTCCTTGCCCCCCACTAAAAGGGGCACCGCATAGGCCCCGAAGATAGGGATAAAGGTAAAAAGCACCGCCGTATAAAGGCCGCTCCTGATATTGGGAAGGAGGACCTTGAGCATAGAGGCGGATTTGGTGGCCCCCAAATCCCGGGCGGCTTCCAAAAGGGAAAAGTCGAATTTGTCGATGGTGGAATAGAGGGGAAGGATAGCGTAGGGGAGGTACATATAAACCAGGACCAAAATCACCACCTTTTGGTTATAAAGGAAGTGGATATAATCGTTGATGATGCCGATGCGGACTAAAAATTCGTTGAGAAAACCGTTGTTCCCCAGGATGTTCATCCAGGCGAAGACCCGGATGAGAAAATTGGTCCAAAAGGGGATGATGATGAGCAGGAGCAGCAGGGTCTGGTTCCGGCTGCGGGCCATGAAGTAGCCGCAGGGGAGGGCGATAAGGATAGTGAGTACCGTGGCGGCAATCGAGGTGAGCACCGTGCGGAGGGTAATGGTAAGGAAGCTGGGATTTCCCAAGCTGAAATAGGCTTCCGGGGAAAATTGCCACTCCACTCCGCCGTAAAGCCCCTTTTTCAAGAAACTGTAGAGGATGATGATAAGCAGGGGTACAATAAAAAACAGGGTAAACCAGGCCGCCATGGAGCCCGAATAAAGGAGGCCGAAATTACGCTTAATGCCCGGGCTTTTGGGCGCCCGGGGCTTCCGGCTTTTTGCCCCCTGATCCGGGGCGGGGCGGGGAGCCTTCACGGCTCGTTTGCTCCCCCGCCGTTTTTGACCCCCACGACATAGCCGTCATTGGCGCTCCAGGAAACATATACCGAATCCTTCCAGAGGATGTCCGGCCCCTCGTCGGAATATTTGGCGTGCTGTTTGATCACCCGGATCAGGACCTTTTCCCGGGCCGTTACATAAAATTTGGTTTGAAACCCCGAATAGATAGGTTCGTCTACCGTACCCTGGAACAGGTTGATGTCCTCCCGCTTGGTAGCGGGTTTTTCCTTGGAAATGACGATCTTTTCCGGCCGGACCGTAAAGATAAGCTCCTGGCCGGGGCGGAACTGATCCGCGGTGGTAACCTTGATCCGTCCCAGTTCGGGGATCTCTAACTCCGCCATATACTCGGGCTGGGCGGAAAGCTTTGCCGGCGTTTCGGGCCTGTCAAGGGGCGCCGACGAAAGAACCCGGGCGTCAAAGAGGTTGGTTTCCCCGATAAACCGGGCTACAAAATCCGTGGCGGGCCGCTCATAAATATCGTGGGGGGTACCCACCTGGAGCACGTTTCCCTGGTTCATCACCGCGATGCGGTCGGAAACCGAAAGGGCTTCCTGCTGATCATGGGTTACATAAATGAAGGTAATGCCGATCTTGTCGTGGATCTGGTCAAGCTCAATAAGCATATGCTGGCGCAGTTTGGCGTCCAGGGCGGAAAGGGGTTCATCTAAAAGGAGAACCCGGGGTTCGTTGATGAGCGCCCGGGCGATGGCGACCCGCTGTTTTTGCCCCCCGGAAAGCTGATTCGGCTTTTTATGGGCATGCCCCTCAAGCTGGACCAGTTTAAGGTATTCATTAACCCGGGCAGTAACGTCCGCTTTGGAAGTCCGCTTAATCCTGAGGGAAAAGGCCACATTCTCAAAAACCGAAAGGTGGGGAAAAAGGGCATAATTCTGGAATACCGTGTTGGCTTGCCGCTGGTTAGGGGGCAGGGGAAGCACATCGTCGCCGTCAAAGGTAACTAAACCCGTATCGGGGGTTTCAAACCCCGCAATGATCCGCAGCAGGGTCGTTTTACCGCATCCCGAAGGCCCGAGGAGGGAAAAGAATTCCCCCTTTTTGATCTCAAGGCTTACTTCATTTAAGACCCTAAAATCACCGAAAGATTTGGAAACCTCCCCGATGACTACATCGCTTCCCTTCAATCTTGTTCGTTTTCCCCCTTGAAAAACCAAAACCTAAAAATTCTATCCGTGTCACTAAATAAAATACTAAAAGGAACAATGGGATTTTTATAGCGTATTGTCAATTAGTTTTTGAATAATTTTCTGAAAAAAAATTCCGGCATAAGCAAATGTTTAAGGCGGGGAAACAGGGCCGGGCCTGCCCGGGGTGCCCAAAAGCCCCGGGCTTTGCGCCCTTCTGTAACCTAAACTTGACCCACAATTCGGGCGGTAAATTTATTATCCGAGTACCGTTATCCCCCTTCAGGCTAAAGTTGCCCCACTTTTTTTGAGTAGGCCTGCCGGGGAAGGGGAAAGGTCGGGAAAAAATTTGGAATTCCCCGCCGGAGCGTATCGAAGATAGCGAAGGCGGACTCTACAAGCATTTTTCCCGGCATTTTCCCTTTCCCGGCAGGAATTACACAGAATTTTGTGGGTCAAGTTTAGTTCTATAACGGGG
>JAITRD010000035.1 GCA_031288575.1 Treponema sp.
CGGTTTTGTTTTTCCCCCTCCGCCAAACGCCGGTCCGCCTCCGCCTGGGCGTTATTCACCAAAGCGGCGGCATCGGACTCAACCTGTAATAAATGCTGGAGAATGTTTTCGTCGGATCCGTTACCGGGGGGAAACGCCGTCTGGCTTGCTTTCGATAAGGAAACAGTATCCATAAAATATCCCCTTAATCCAGGGCGATGAGGACATCCTCATATTTTCTGATAATCCCGTAGGCGCCCTGGGAATCATTTTGAGCCGCAAGTTCCGTATAAAATTGGGGATTTTCCAGCAGTTCCGCTAAACGTTTCAGAAGGCGCAGATGCTTTTCCGAATCCTTTTGGGATGCCAGGATCATAAAAAGCAGGTAAACCGGTTCCCCGTCCAGCGCGTCGTAATCCACTCCCTTTTTTGAAATGCCCAATACCCCGTACACATTATCCAGTGCGTTGGTTTTTCCGTGGGGAATCGCAATGCCCTTGTGGATGCCGGTAGACATTTTAGCCTCCCGTTCCCGAAGGACCTCAAGAATCTCTTCCCGGGCATTAGTTTTTTCCGTTTGACAGAAATGATCTACCATCTCCTCAAACGCTTCATCCTTATCCTCCGCTTCCAACCCGACCTTAATCAACTCCGGCGGAAACACCTCATGCAGAAACATCCCAAAATACCCCCACGATTCTATACAATTTCAGGTTCCCTCTTCAGGCGGCTCGGATTCCGCAACGGGAACATCCTCCGGCGCTTCGGCGCCGGAACTTTCATCCCCGGGAGCCGTACCGTTTTCGGGGCTTTCTTCCGCGCTTTCCTGCCACCAATCCCCGCTGGCTTCCGTTGAAAGCTCCCGGGCAGCCCGTTCCACGCCGGTACCGCCGGGGGTCCGGTTAATTAGGGCTAAACCAAAACTGATGATTAAAAAAAGCGCCCCCAAAACAGTGGTCATCCGGGTTAACACATTTCCTGAACGGGAACCAAAAGCGGAAGCGCTGCCTCCCGCAAAAATACCCCCTAAATTATCCCCTTCCTCGTTTTGAAGCAATACCAGGAAGATTAATAATGCGGCTATAATCACAAAAAAAACTAACAATAAAATGCTAAGTACACCCATGTTTTATCAGTCTCCGTGAGAAATATCTTCTATTTTAGCAAATGGAAAAAACTTATGCAAGGCGGACGCGGCACCTCCCGGGCCCAAGGCTTACAGGGCCTTTAGGGAATTAATATCGTGAATAACCGCGTGCCCCGATACCAGCAGGGCCGAAGCGGCTTCATTAATAGAAGATATTAGGGTGTTTATCTCGTTTAAGGATTCCAAAACATGGTTTCCCCCGGCGTTCTGGACATCCATAGCGCTTTTTATTCTCAATTCCTCGTCTTTTACCGCGTCAATAAAGGACACCATCACCTCAAACTGGTCCTGGGCTTGGGTCGAAGATGTCTGGGAATTATCAATAAGTTCCTTGATTTTTTTCAGGCTGTTTGATATCGTCACCGCCTGATGCCCGGAATTGTCGGCAAGTTTCCGGATTTCCCCGGCAACCACGGTAAAACCCTTGCCCACGGCTTCCCCGGCGTGGGCGGCCTCGATTGCCGCGTTCATGCCGAGGATGTTGGTCTGGTCGGCAATATCGCCGATTACCGCGCAGGCCTCGATCAGGGCATCGGATTGGGCGGAAACGTCGGCGATGAGTTCCCCGATTTTATGGATGCGGCTTTTACCCTCGGTGGAAGATTCGTTTAGCTTCCAAACCGTGTCGGCGTTATGTTCCAAGGCGGCGTGGATGGTCCGGATATTATCCACCATTCCTTCGATTGCCGAGGAGGAGGATAAAACGTAATTTGCCGTTTCGCTGATCCGGGCCGAAAGGGAATCCAGGCCGCCGATGCTTTTGTTCATTTCGTCCAGGGTATGATTGTAGACCTGGTTGAGCATATCCTTGGTCTCCTTTTCAATCCGCAGGTTCTTCTCGATTTCCACAAAATGCCGGCAATTTTCAGCTTTATTGAGGCCGTTGATAATGGCCACCGCCATCTGCTCGCAGCTTTTATACCCGCAGGCGCCGCAGTTGAGGATTTCCTCCGGCGTGTTTTTATGCATCTTATAAAATACGGCGTTAATTTCCGTCTGGGAGGGGGCTTTAACCATTTTTTTGAATATCGCCGACCGGTCCATATAGGAACGGCGGTAGAGAGCCTCTTCCCAATGGGCGTTGAGGAGCTTTTCCAGTTTATTCCGGGCAAAAAGTTTTTGCCAGAGGTTCTTGGGCTGATACCGCTTCCGCATTTTCAGGTGCCGCCGCTCCACCAGGCACTCCACGTCGTCCAAATGTTTCCCCCGGTTGTTCGTGCCGGGGCCGCCGTTACAACCCATGGCGCAGTTAAGGCAGTCGATAAGCTTATAAACCGGGGCATTGCCCTTTTGTATGGATTCGGCGAGGTAGGCAAAATAGTGATAAACCTCCGGAACCCCCTCTATTTTCCGGGTATGGCTGGGGGCGTCCTTATCGTAACGCTGAACGGTCCTCATGAGCCCCCCGGGGGAGGAAAAAAGGACCGCCCGTTCCGCCGGAGGGTTGTCATAGTCAGCCTCAGGATAGGACGCGATATTAAGGCCGGCGTTTTTAAGGTACTTGTCGATTGAGTTAAAGGTAACGTTATAATCCCCGATGCCCGTCACATCGAATTCCCGTTTTTTGGAATAACAGGGAGATATGGCGGCGATTTTATAGTTCTTATACTGGGGGTAAAAACGTTTGATCATCTTCATGGTATGGAGCATGGGACTGTCCGCGGGGGCAAGATAGGGGATAAGCTCCGGCCGGTAGATTTCAATGAATGAAACCAGGGTGGGACAGGGCTGGGCAATCACCGTGGG
>JAITRD010000040.1 GCA_031288575.1 Treponema sp.
CGGGCCTAGGGAGAAGTGGAGTCGTCCATGGTTAATGGACGTGAATAATAGCGTGCCCGGACGCCTTAATTTGGGGTTAAGGCCCTTGATTTATTCCGGGTGAAGGAATTTTCTCAATGGCTAAGAAACTGTATGTCGGTAATCTCTCTTACAACACCACGGAGGATGGTCTTCGTAATCTTTTCTCCGGTTTTGGAAGCGTTTCCTCGGCTAAGATCATTTTCGATCGTGAAACCGGCAATTCTAAAGGATTCGGGTTTATCGAAATGAGCACCGATGAAGAAGCAAGTGCGGCCATCGAAGGTACTAACGGCCGTGAATTTGAAGGCCGCCAACTTCGGGTAAATGAAGCAATGGATAAACCCCGCCGGGATCGCGGCGCCGGGAGCGGATATAATAGTAATTGGTAATTTTCACCCTAAAAGCCCGGGCGGGCTTTTAGGGGCGGGATCCGAATTTACTCATCAAACGGAATCCATGCTCCTCCCGGGGAGAGGTGCATGGATTTTTTGTTTTGTTTCCGAAGCGGCGGGGTCAAAAATGGGAAAAGAGCGGGCCTATTCCTGCACCGTAACCCCTTAAAGGCTTTTTCCCCAGTCGGCGGTAACGGTTTTTAAAAATTGGATGGTTCTTTCTTTTTGCGGGTTGGTAAAAATAGCCTCCGGCGGCCCCTCTTCCACTAAAAAACCGCCGTCCATAAAGATAACATGGTCCGCTACCTTCCGCACAAAGTTCATTTCATGGGATACGATAAGCATGGTTTGGCCGTTATCCGCCAACTGCTTGATTACCGACAGGACCTCCCCCACTAATTCAGGGTCCAGGGCCGAAGTAGGTTCGTCAAAAAGAATAATGTGGGGGTTTAGGGCCATGGCCCGGGCAATGCCGACCCGCTGCTGCTGCCCCCCTGAAAGTTCGGAGGGCCAGGCATCAAGGCGTTCCCCAAGGCCTACCTTTTCCAGGGCCACTTTTGCGGCCGCTTCGGCCTCGGCCTTTTTCTTTTTCTGCGCCACCAATAACCCAAGTTCAACATTCTTTTCGGCGGTCATATTCTTAAAAAGGTTATACTGCTGAAAAACCATGGCGGTTTTCCGCCTTACCAGCAAAATATGCTGGCGGCTTGGCTTGCGCATAGACACATGGAAGCCGTCAATCTCAAGTTCTCCCCAGTCGGCGTTTTCCAGAAAATTGATGCACCTCAGGAGGGTTGTTTTTCCCGATCCCGAGGGGCCGATGATTGCCACGGTTTGCCCGTCCTCCACGGTAACGTCAATCCCTTTAAGGACTTCATTATCCCCAAACTGCTTGTGCAGATTAGTAATCCGTATCATAGGTTCCCTCCTAAATAGAGCTTTACCTTTTTCTCCGCCAGCCAGGTTGCCCGTTCTACCAAAAACGTAAGCCCCCAATAAATAAGGGCAACCGCGCAATACGCTTCAAGGTAGCGGTAATTACCCGCCGTTTTCATGGCGGTCCCCTGGATCATTTCCACAACCCCCAGCAGATAAGCCGCGGAGGAGCCTTTGATAATGCCGATAAACACGGAACCCACAATCGGGACCGCTACGGGCAAACTTTGGGGAATGACAATATGGCGGATAATATCCAAACCGGTGAGGCCTACCGAATAGCCCGCTTCAAACTGTCCCTTTTCCACTGCCAAAAGCGCGGAACGGATGCCTTCGGATAAAACCCCCGCCGCGTCCAGGGTAAGGGTGAATATGACAATAACCAGTTTATTTAAAAAGCGCTGGTCCCATCCAAAGACGGTATAAAGGGCCTTGACAAAAAAATAGGCCAAAAACATTTGAAGCAGCAGGGGAATTGAACGGAGAACCACCACATACCCCTGGGCAAAACCTTCCCAGCCGCGGATATGATAAACCCGGCAAAGGGCAAGGACCGTTCCCAAAGCAAGCCCCCCAATAAGGGGAATAACGCTCAGCAGGGCGACCAAGGGAATATAGGAAAGGCCGACGGTAATTTCATAAAAGAAAAACGAAGAATTAAAGGAAAGGCCCATTTTACGCCCCCCTCTGGAGGACCGCGATGCCGCGGTTCAAGCGGACGGACAGGAGATGCATCCCCCGTTCTAAAAGCAGGCAGAGCGCAAAAAATATCAGCGCCGCCCCCACATAACCCTCCAACTCCCGAAAAGTAGCGGCGGCGTTGGCGCTTACCATTCCCATAACATCCAAAATGCCCGCGGCGCTAAAAGCCAGGGACGTATCCTTGAGTAAGCCGGAAAGATTGTTAGCCATGCCCGGCAGGCTTATTCTAAAGGCCTGGGGGAGAATGACATGCCAGAGGGACTGCAATTCGGAAAGCCCCACCGAATAGGCCGCCTCCTGCTGCCCGGCGCCGACCCCCGTTATCGAGGCCCGTAAAATCTCCGACAAAAAGGCCGCAATATTAAAGGCATAGGCCATGATAACAAAGGTGATAGGCGGCCAATACCGCCCCGCGTTAAACCCGGTAAGGCGCCAGATAAGCTGGGGAATAAGCAGGTTAAAAATAAGCAACTGGATCAAAATAGGCGTTCCCCGCATAAAAGAAATATATAATTGGGCGAGCCGGCGGGCTACAGGGACTTTGTAAATCTGTACCGCCGCCAGTATAAGCGCCAGGGTCAGCCCCAAAACAAAGGAACCCGCGGTAATACCCAGGGTAACCGGGATCCGGCTTATGAGCCTGACCAGGGTTTTGAAAAAGAATGGCAGATTAAAAAAAACCATAGATGCCGTCCTCCCATCAGGGTAAATCTTGACCGCCGGATAGGGAGCCGCGGAGGCTCATCCGGCGGCCGGTAACTTACCGGGCAATTCATTAGGCTTGCCGGCCGGAACTTGAGGTTTCCGGCCAAGCCTGTTAGTCTTTGGCGATATAATCTCCGCCAAGCCATTCAATAGAAAGCTTAACCAGGGTTCCGTCTGTTTTTAGGCTGCTTAACTGCTCGTCAAAAAGCTTTTGCAGTTCGGCCCCGGTTTGCTTATTAAAAAGGTAATAGGCATTGGAATTCACCAGGGGCTCGTCCCCTGCGGCCTTGATCTTCGCGTTATATTCCTTTTTGTAATTGTCGATGTTCCGCGCCATGGTTAAAAAGGCGTCCGCCCTTCCCGCTTGAATATCCTCCAGAACCAGGGCAACCGTGGGCTGAAAGGTCATTTTAAAGGGGTTTCCGTGTTCCGTATTCCATTTATTAGCCACATAATAGGAATTATTAGTGGTGCTTGTGTTGATCAGGGTTTTTCCCTTTAAGTCCTCGAAGGTGCGGATGCTGTCATCATCCTCCCGCACCGCAAGAAATTGGGGAAAGGTGGTATAGCCTACGGTGCCGTAGAGGTATTTTTCGGCCCGTTCGATATTGTATTCATACTGATGGACCGCCACGTCAATTTTTCCCCCCTCAAGGGCCAAAAGGATATTGGCAAAATCGAATATCTGGTAGCTAAAGGCATACCCAGGCAGCCGCGAATCAATTTCATCCAATACCGCTTTTTCAAAACCGGTTAACTTGTTGTTTTCATCCAAATACCAATAGGGATTATAGGCGGAACCCGCGCCGATAATTAATTCCCGTGGTTTTGCTGTTCCTGACGCCGCATCGGATTTGGCACAACTTAAAGCCAAACACAATGCCAGCGCCGCCAACATAATGGTTTTCCCCTTTCTCATAAAAAACCTCCTTTATAAAATCAATTACTCTACAGGACCCTGCATCGTAACCGTTTTTTATCCTGCCGCCGCCCGAATGCGGCATAACGGCGTTTTTCAAATAATGTTTTTTTTCTTAAGCGCCCCGGCAAACCGTTCCAGGGCGGCCTTTAGCACTGAGGCGGGGCAGGCCAAATTGATCCGTTCATAGCCCTGCCCGCATGGGCCGAAAATATAGCCTTCGTCCAGGAACAGGAAGGCGTCGCGGATCATGAAATTTTCCAGGGCTTTATAGTCCATCCCCAGCCCGCGGCAATCCCACCATTGCAGATAGGTTCCTTCCAGGTTAAAAACCTTGATCTGGGGGATATTTTTTTCCATAAAGGTTTCGGCCAGTTTTTTGTTTCCGTCGATAACCAAAAGCAATTCATCAAGCCAGGCTTCGCATTGCGTATAGGCCAGCTCGCAGGCCTTATAGCCCAAAATATTTAGCGAGGGATGCCCCATATGCTGCGACACGGCGTCCATGTATTTTTTCAGCAGATTTGGATTTTTGATGATAATGTTTGAAGACTGCATGCCGGCCAGGTTAAAGGTTTTACTCGGCGCGGTACAAATAATCATATTATCGGCATACTCGTCCCCAAGGGCTGCAAAGACCCTATGGGTATAGCCGGGCATAATAAGATCAAAGTGGATTTCGTCGGAAATGATCGCCACCTTGTTTTCAAGGCAGATATCGCCTATTTTTTTTAACTCCTCCGGCTCCCATACCCTGCCTACGGGATTATGGGGGCTGCAAAAAAGAAGAACCTTGTTTTGAGGGTCCCGGGCCTTCGCTTCCAAATCGGCAAAATTTATCTCGTAACGCCCTTTTTTTATTACCAAATCATTGGGGACCGCCACTCGTTTATTCCGTTCAATGGCCATATAGAAGGGATAATAAACCGGCGGCATGATAATAACCCCGTCTCCGGGCTCGGTTAAGGCCCGCACGGCATTAAAAAAAGCGGAAACAACCCCGTTTGACGTTACAATCCATTCGGGCTTAATGTCCCAGGAATTCCGCCGCTTCATCCATCCGCATACCGCATCGTAATAGGCCTGGGTGGGACCGGCATATCCCAGGATTAAATTTTCCAAATACCCCTGAAGGCCCCGAATAATTTCGGGAGCCGTCTTAAATTCCATATCCGCCACCGAAAGCGGAACAATACCCTCAGGAATGTCAGGGTTAGCCCTTTTCATCCTTTCCCATTTGCCGGAACCCGCCCCGGCCCGGTTTACCACGGTCGTAAAATCATACATATTTAACCCTCTGTGTTTGTATAAAGCAATTTTTATGCCACACAAAAAAATACGGAAAAGCATAGCGGAAAAAGTGAAGAATTTCGCCGTATTGGGGCAGGGTATTTTTTTTTAGGAAGGAGAATTTAGGAAGAAACCTACAAAAATGAAGAAAAACGAAAATTTGTAATGAGAAGCGGGAAAAATCGTCCGAAAAAAGCCGTAAATAATAAAATAAAACCTATCACGACACTAATAACTACAATAACGTAACCTTTCTCTACATTTTTGTAAAAAACAGGCAAAAATGAGTATTTTTCAAATATAATAGTACAAAAATGTAATTTACCGGCCTTCCGATCCCTCCTTTACAATTTACATTGCATTAGTAAGATAATTAACCTATCCATTTAGTATGCTATCATGGGAATCCTTACCTGTCCATAAGTTCCGGCACAAAAAGTTACATTTTTCCCCGGCTTAAGAGGCCGCCCATCAGGGCCGTAAGGGTTTTAATGTCTATTTCTTCAGAGACATCTTCCAAGGTTTCCCGTATTTCCCGCCAATCATCATCCTCAAGGGCCATGCCGGAATCGTCGTATTCCCCCAGGAAAAAGGCCGCCATGGCGCCGATTTTCCGCAGAAATTGGTTCCCCGCCTTTTCCAGGGTATGGTAAAAAAGGTCCTCCCCCGCGGACGCGCCAATGACCGGCGTTATGAGGCGGGAAAATTCCCGGGCGATGCGGCTTTTGTCATGGGCACTGAGGCCCTCCCCAGGGGGGCCGGCCCGTTCCAGGGCGGTTAACAGCGAAAAAAAATGATCGGCAGGGCGCATAACACTCGTTTTAAGGGTTCCAGGATTCCCCGGCATCCGAAAGGGCCCGGGGGCGATCGAAAATTTCCTTCAAAACCACCGCTTGTTTTAAGGGGGAAAGGCAATTTAAGCGCCGGAGAAGCCCCGTCCCGGCGGCGGATGGCGGAGATGCCTTTTCGGCGGAGGCGGGCTGGGGGAACTCCTGCCGGAGGGACAGGCCCGGGGAGCCGGTCCCCGGGAAATTTATGTTCCCGGCGGCAAGGGCCGGTTCTTTCGGGGGAGGGAATTCTTCATCAACCAGGAGCCTTTCCGCCGGGGGGGAAGGGGGCGCCTGGGGATAATCCGCGGACGCGGCATAGGCGGAAAAAAGCCCTTCGGCGCCGTCATCGGAAGATGCCGGCGGAGGGGCATAATCCCGGCCCATCCCTTTTTTCTGGGCCGAACCCGCGGATTGGCCTTTTGCCGCGATGATGAACCGCAGGAGCATAAAAAGGACAAATAAAAAAATAATAACCAGGTTATTCAAGGTCCGGTCCTTATTTTTCCGCCGGGGAGGAACCTATGGAAGAACGCATATCCGTATCGGCCTGGATGTTTTTGAGCCGGTAATAGTCCATAACCCCCAAATGG
>JAITRD010000050.1 GCA_031288575.1 Treponema sp.
CGTTACGAGGAAAGTTTGGCCCTCTATGACCGCATCATTCCCCTTACCCGGGATACGGTTAAGCGGGCCGAGGCGGAAAGGAATAAGGAAACCGTTTTAGGGTTGCTTTATGGATAAACGGGGTTTATTGGACCTCATGATCTGCCGTATCCCCGGCCTTTCCGCGTCCGAGAGGGTGTTGCTGGGGGAAAAATTTGACCGGGAGGATGAATTATTTATACTTTCAAAAAGGGATATTGAGAAAATAATAAACCGGCCCGCAGCCAGGAATGCTTGGAACATGGAGGATATCCGTTCCCAGGCGGAACGGGATGCCGCGGCCGCCCGTTTGCGGGGGATAGCCTATGTTCCTATTGTCTCCCCCGATTATCCGCCTTTGCTCCGGGAGATTTGGGACCCCCCGGCCTTGCTTTTTTACCGGGGAACCCTTCCCCCGCCGGACAGGCCCCTGGCGGCTGTTGTAGGAACCCGGAGGCCTGGCGCCCAGGGATTGGCCCAGGCCTATGCTATCGCCCGGGATCTGGCGGCGGAGGGGATCCCCGTAGTATCAGGATTAGCCCTGGGAATTGACGCTATGGCCCACCGGGGCGCCCTGGAGGGCGGCGGCCCGACCTGGGCGGTGCTTGGTTCCGCCCTGGACCAGGTATACCCCGCCTCAAACCGGGTCTTGGCCCGGCGTATCCTGGAAACCGGCGGGGGGCTTCTAAGCGAATACCCTCCCGGCGTAGGGCCCGCGAGGTGGCGCTTCCCCGCGCGAAACCGGATCATCTCCGGCCTTGCCCGGGGTTCCCTGATTGTGGAGGCTCCCCTGCGATCCGGCGCCTTGATTACCGCCCGGTTTGCCCTGGAACAAGGCCGGGACCTTTGGGTCTCCCGGGAGGGGGTGTTTTCTTCCCAGGGAGAGGGCTGCCGGAATCTTGCGGAGGAGGGGGCGGGGATCATTGCATCCGCCGGGGATATATTAAAGGAGTGGGGCATTCCGGAAAGGGAAAAAATTAAGCCCCCCCTTCCCGTCGGGGAAGATCTTTCAAAGGGAACCGCCTTGGCATTGTCCTTGGCAAGATCCTTGAATATTACATGGTGAGGGAACAAGTGACGAGGGAAAAAGCGGCAAAAGGAAAGGACAAAAAAATTCTGGTGATTGTAGAATCCCCGGCAAAAGCTAAAACCATCGAAAAGTATCTCGGGCCTAATTACAGTGTCAAAGCATCCATGGGGCACCTTATCGATCTTCCCAAATCCCGGATGGCCATTGATGTGGCCCACGATTTTGAGCCCGAGTACATTACCGTTAGGGGAAGGGCAAAGCTTTTGAAGGAACTCCAGGGGGACGCGAAAAAGGCCGGTACGGTACTTCTGGCCAGCGATAATGACCGGGAAGGGGAGGCGATAGCCTGGCATCTGCGGAACGCCATTACCGCAAAAACCCGGAAGGTCCCCATCCAGCGGATAAGCTTTAACGAAATTACCCCGGCGGCAATCCGGGACGCGGTGGACCATCCTTCAGCCATCGACGAGGCAAAGGTCAATGCCCAAAAGGCCCGGCGGGTCCTGGACCGTCTGGTGGGATATAATCTTTCGCCGCTGCTCTGGAAGAAGGTGAAAAACGGCCTCTCCGCCGGGCGGGTCCAATCGGTGGCCCTGCGGCTCATCTGCGAACGGGAGAAGGAGGTAGAATCCTTTATTCCGGAGGAATATTGGACCCTGGAGGCGGATTTTAAGGTGGGAAAAGCCGCCTTTACCGCCCAACTGGTGAGCTGGCAGGGGGCGAAACCGGATTTAAAAAATGAAGCCGCGGTTAAGGCCATTATTGACCAGGTGGTTAACGCCGATTGTTTTGTGAGCGATGTCCGGGAGACCGATAAGACCGTAAAAGCCCGCCCGCCCTTTACCACATCCCAATTGCAGCAGACCGCGGCGAACCGTCTGGGTTTTACCAGTAAAAAAACCATGCAGGTAGCCCAGCAGCTTTACGAGGGGGTAAATACCGGCAGTTCCCGGGTGGGGCTCATCACCTATATGCGTACCGACTCGGTTCGGATCTCCCAGGCGGCCCTGGAGGAAGTCCGTGCCTGGATAGGGGAAAACTATCCCAAGGATCTCCCCCCCCAGGCCGTCCAGTACGCGGTGGGGAAAAAATCCCAGGACGCCCACGAAGCAATCCGGCCCACCTATACCGCCTATACCCCCGATTCGGTAAAGGAGTACCTTTCCCGGGATCAGCTCAGGCTTTATACGATTATTTGGGAACGTTTTGTGTCAAGCCAGATGAACCCCGCCCGGACCCGGACGGTCAGTACCGATATTGCCGCGGGGGAAGGGATTTTCAGGATTGCCGGGACCAAGATTATCGACAAGGGTTTTTACCGGGTAATGAAGCTCCTCTCTTCTAAAGAGGAAAAGGGCAGCGCCTATCCGTCCTTGAAAAAAGGCGACCCCGTGGCGGTGGATAAATTTTATCCCGAACAGCACTTTACCCAGGGACCGGCCAGGTACACCGACGCTTCCATTATAAAGACCCTGGAAGAAAAAGGCATCGGTCGTCCCTCCACCTATGCCCCCATTATATCGGTTCTTCTGGACCGTTATTATGTTACCCGGTCGAATAAACAATTGGTGCCTACCCTGCTTGGCCGGATGATCTGCGATATGCTGGTGGAGTATTTCCCCCATGTGGTAGACGCGGCTTTTACCGCCTCCATGGAGACCAAGCTTGATGAGGTTGAAGAAAGCCAGATCCGCTGGCCCGATATGATCCGGGAATTTTATGATCCCTTTAAAGATCAGGTGGAGGAGGTAGGGAAAACCCTGGAATCCTTTAAGGGAGCCCTGGACGAGCCGACCGATTATGTCTGTGAAAAATGCGGGAAGCCTATGGTAAAAAAACTGGGCCGTTTCGGTTTTTTTCTGGCCTGTTCCGGCTTTCCCGAATGCCGGAATACCAAGTCCATCCCCCTGGCGAAATGCCCCCGCTGCGGCGGGGACATTGTGGTTCGGAAAACCCGGGGCCGGGGCAAGGAATTTTACGGCTGCACCAATTACCCGGAGTGTGATTTTATCAGCCATTTTAAGCCCCTTAATCAGGACTGTCCCAAATGCGGACAATTCATGGTGGAAAAATACGACAAAAAAAACGGATATCACAAGGCCTGTATCAACCCGGACTGTGATTATCTTCATAGCCCTGATGACGAGGAGCCTTTCACGGAGGAGGAGCAGGAAAGTGGGGAATAGGGGATCCGGAGGGACCGGAGCGTTGCCCAAGGAAAAGGGGGCGGAAAAAATCAATGCCGGGAAACTTGGCGAATACCTTTCCTACCTTAGCGCGGTCCGGGGGGTATCGGAGCGGACCATCCTGGCCTATGGCAATGACCTTTCCCATTTTGCTTCCTATTGCGGGCATTATGACATACTCCCCGAAGCGGCCGGCCCCCGGGAAACCCGGGGATTTATCGCGGATTTAAGCGCCGAGGGGGTGGCTTCGGTGAGCGTAAACCGGGCCCTTTCTTCGGTCCGGGGATTTTACCGCTGGCTTATCCATTTTGGCTACCGGAAGGACGATCCCACAAGCGCCCTGCGGAACCTGAAAACCCCTAAAACCCTCCCGGTTTTTCTCTGGGAGGGAGAGATGGCGAGCTTTGCGGAACTTCCTGAGAAGGCGGGCATTTTATGGCCCCTCCGGGATAAAGCGCTGATCCTGGCAATCTATTCCGCGGGGCTGCGGATTTCCGAGGCGGTTTCCCTTTCATTAAACAACCTGGATGGAGACCTTAGGGGGGGGCGGGTTATCGGGAAGGGGAATAAGGAACGGTATGTGTTTTTTTCCGAGGAAGGCCGGGACGCCCTGGCGGAGTACCTCCCTGCCCGGGCCGCCCGGATCAATCAGCTCCGCCCGACGGAGCGGCTTTTTATTAACCGCAAAGGGGGCCCCCTTTCGGTTCCCGGGATGCGGTGGATCATTGCCCGGTATGCCGAACGCTCGGGGTTGCAGAAAAACATCTACCCCCATGCCCTGCGGCACAGTTTCGCAACCCATCTGGTAAATTCAGGCTGCGATGTCCGGGTGGTACAGGAGCTTTTAGGCCATGCCAGTTTATCCACCACCCAGCGCTATACCCATGTGGATATGGAACGGCTCAAACAGGTTTACGCCCGTGCCCATCCCCACGGGGATGTCCATAAACAAATTAACGGAAAATAACATAAGGAAAGTGTCATGAAAAGGCAAACAGATAAGGCGGGGTATTCCCGGCAATACGGTTTTCACGGCAAGGAGCCGCCGATCCGGAGTACCACCGTATTGGCCGTCCGCCGGGACGGCAAGGTGGCCATGGCCGGGGACGGGCAGGTAACGATGGGCGAAACGGTGGTGAAAAAAAACGCCCGCAAGGTAAGACGGGTTTTGGACGGCAAGGTGCTTTGCGGTTTTGCCGGGGCCACCGCCGATGCCTTTACCCTGTTAGACCGTTTTGAGGAGAAACTTAAGGAATACTCCGGGGACCTGGCCCGGGCGGCGGTTGAACTCGCTAAGGAATGGCGCACCGACCGTTCCCTGCGGCGTCTTGAGGCCCTGCTCCTTGTGGCGGACCTCGCCAAGACCTTCCTTATTTCAGGTACCGGGGATGTGATTGAACCCGTGGAGAATGCCCTGGCTATAGGTTCCGGGGGAAATTACGCCTATGCGGCGGCCCTGGCCTATCTTGAGGGAAGCAATTTTTCCGCAGCGGAGATTGCCGAAAAAAGTTTGCGTATTGCGGGCGATATCTGTATTTATACCAACAACCAGATCACTCTGGAGGAATTGAAGCCTTAAGAAGGAGCTTTTGAGATGGACGAGAAAAAAACAAGCGAAAAAAAATCAGGCGCGAAAGACCTGGACAGCCTTACCCCCCGGGAAATTGTCGCCGAGTTGGATAAATACATTGTAGGGCAGAAAAAGGCCAAACGGGCGGTGGCGGTAGCCCTGCGGAACCGTATGCGCCGGCTCAAACTAGAGCCGGAGATTCGGGAAGATATCGCCCCCAAAAACATCCTCATGATTGGCCCCACCGGGGTAGGAAAAACCGAAATTGCCCGGCGCCTAGCCAGACTCACCGGTTCCCCTTTTATCAAAGTCGAGGCTACCAAATATACCGAAGTGGGTTATGTAGGCCGGGATGTGGAATCCATGATCCGGGACCTCATGGCCGCCGGGGTTCAAATGGTAAAACAGGAAATGCAGGAATCGGTTACCGCCGAGGCGGAAAAGCGGGCCGAGGAAGCCCTGCTGGATCTGCTCCTCCCGGGAACGGGCAAGAAGCGGAAGGAGCAGAAACCCCAAGGGGAAGCGGTAGTGCGTCCGGTGGGAACCTTTTCTATTAATCCCAATAATACGGGGGGAGCGGGCCCGTCCCTTATGGGCGCGGCTATTCAAGTGGGCATCCCCGCTTTTTTCTCCCGGTCGCCCGATCAGGAGGAGCCGGCGGGCCAAGCCGAAACTGAAACCGGGGAGGCGGAAAATGCCGAAATATCCGGGGAAGAGGCCGCCCGGGAATCCTCTACCCGGGAAAAATTCAGGGCCATGCTCAGAAAGGGAAAGCTGGAGGACCGGATGGTGGAAATTACGGTAAGCCAGACTCCCCAGTTTCCCACTATTGAGATGATGGGGGGCGGTTTAGAGGAATTGGAATCCAGCCTTTCCGGTTTTGCGAACCTTTTCGGGGGGAGCAAAAAAAAGAAACTGGTTACCCTGGGCCGGGCCCGGGAGATCCTTATTGCCGAGGAATCGGAAAAACTTATTGACCGGGAACGGGTCAGTGACGACGCGCGGCAAAGGGTAGAAGAAACGGGGATCGTCTTTATCGACGAGATCGACAAGATTGCCGTGAAGGGAGATCGGGGCGGGGGCGGGCCCGATGTGTCCCGGGAGGGGGTACAGCGGGACATCCTTCCCATCGTGGAAGGGGCCACGGTAAACACCAAGTGGGGCCCGGTCAATACGGACCATATCCTCTTTATAGCCGCCGGGGCTTTTAATGTCAGCAAACCCTCGGACCTTATTCCGGAATTACAGGGCCGTTTCCCCCTGCGGGTGGAACTGGATTCCCTGGGGAAAGAAGATTTCCTGCGCATTTTGACGGAACCGAAAAACGCCCTGACCAAACAGTACACCGGCCTTTTAGGCACCGAAGGGATAGAAATCGAATTTGCCCCCGACGCGGTGGATCGTCTGGCGGCCCTGGCGGCGGAGGTCAATTCCCGGCTGGAAAACATAGGCGCCCGCAGGCTCCACACTATTATGGAAGCCCTTTTGGAGGAACTATCCTTTGAGGCCCCGGATATCGCCCCGAAGAAGATACCGATTACCGCCGCTTATGTGAACGAAAAGCTTAGTGATTTGGTTACCGATCAGGATTTGGGGAGATACATTTTATAAAAAGGGTAAAAGATATAAATTTTTTTTATGCCTTGCCGATGTTTAGAAAAGGATGATATTTAAAGAGGTTGGTTATGAGTATCGGAAATAGCTTCAGCAAAACGGTGGATGTGATTCACCGCGCCATGGACGCGAACCTTATCCGCCGGGATGTGATCGCCAATAACCTGGCTAACGCGGGGGTTCCTAATTTTAAGCGTTCCCAGGTGAATTTTGAAAGCGAACTGAAACGGGCCCTGGAAACGGAAAAAGAGCGTCCCCCCCTGGAATTGACCCTGACCAATAGCCGGCATATTCCCAACTGGCGGGAGCGGGATTACCGGGATGTTCAGGTCCGCCGGGTACTGGATTATACCACCACCGCCAAGAACAACGGAAACAATGTGGATCCCGAACAGGAACTTACCATGGCCATGGAAAACCAGCTTATGTATACCCTCCTGGCCCAGGCGGAAACCTTTGAGTTTAGTCAAATTAATTTGGTATTAAGATAGGATTAGGGTATGGGAATTTTTAGTTCAATCAATATCGCCGCTTCGGGGATGAGCGCCGAGCGGCTCCGGTCCGACGTGATCGCCAATAATATTGCCAACGCTTCTACCACCCGTACCGCTGAAGGCGGGCCCTTCCGGAGGAGCCGGGTAGTATTAAGGCCCCGGGTTGAGGAACCCTATTGGCGTTCCCCCTTTCTTCCGGAGAACCTGGACAACGGTACAGGCAGGGGGGTCCGGGTGGCGGAGGTCCAAAAGGACTATGCCTCCAAAAACAGGCTGGTTTATGACCCGACCCATCCCGACGCGATTAAAACCGGCCCCCGGGAAGGGTATGTGGAGATGCCCAATGTGGACATCGTTACCGAAATGGTGGATATGATCGCCGCGTCCCGTTCCTACGAGGCCAATGCGGCTATCATTGACGGTTCCAAGGCCATGTTTCAGCGGGCCCTGGATATCGGGGGCAGATAAAACCCTTTCCGGAAAATAAATTTCCGGAATTTTTAAGGAGCAGGCCATGACCATATACCGGCCCGAATTGGTATCCGGGGATAAGATAGCGATGCAGGTAACTCATCCCCGCCACCTGGTGAATGCCCGGGCTTCCTATGCCGCTTCCGGGGAAGCCTTGTCCGCGCTGGGAAACCGGATTGGCGCCGATATGGTGACCCGTTCCGGTACCTTTGAGGATGCGATGCTCCGGGCTTTGGATAAGGTTAGCGGGGATCAGCAGTTTGTGAGTAACCTTGAGCGGCAGGCGGTTACCGATCCCGAATCGGTGGATATCCATGATATCACCATTGCCCAAGCAAAGGCCGCCATGTCCCTGAATATTGCCAGAACAGTCCTGAACCGTGTTGTCCAGGGCTGGCGGGATCTTATTAATACAAGATAGGGATGAGAATTTGCGCTAAGGCCCATTGCTTTACGGCGATATAAAAAAAGACGTTCTTCTGGGGAGGGGAATATGAACGAATGGTTTAAAAAATTATTAGGACAAATTGTAGGCCTCTGGGGCAAATGGACCCTGGTACAAAAAATTATACTCTTGGGTATTTGTGTCGCGGCGATCCTTGGGATCGTCGCGTTATTTTCAGTTTCTTCCGCTCCTACCATGGTGCCGGTAATTGACGCCCCTGTCAGTGATGAAAATACCCGGGATCGTATTCTTACCCGGATTAATGAAGAAAACGTCAAAACATCGGTTTCCCCCGCAGGGATCATCATGGTTTCTGATGAAAAAACCGCCCGGCGCATCCGGTCTATCCTTATCCGGGAGGATCTTATTCCCGCGGGAACAGACCCCTGGGCTATCTTTGACCGGGAACGGTGGACGATTACCGATTTTGAAAGGAATGTAAACCTCCGCCGGGCTATTACCCAGATGGTTACCGAGCATATAAAAGCCCTGGACGACGTGGACGACGCCAATGTTACTATTGTAATGCCCGAACGGGAACTCTTTGTAAGGGATCAAAATCCGGTAACCGCCAGCGTTATTATCATTCCCCGGCCGGGAAGCGATATTGTTGAAAACCGCAAGAAAATTGAAGGCATCCAGAAAATCCTCAAATTTGCCGTAGAGGGCCTGCGGGATGAAAACATTGTCATCGCCGATTATAACGGGCTGGTCCTGAATGATTTTGAAGGCATGGCGGCCCTGGACCGGCTGGCCCTTATTGAGCGGGAAACAAAATTAGTTCAGAAACTGGAAGCCAAATACCAGGCGGCTATCCTCAAGTCCCTCCAGGAAACCTTTACTGCCGACCGGGTCCGGGATCTCAACATCAAGATCGATATGGATATGTCCAAAAAGGAAATCAATACCGAGAAATTTTTTCCTATCACCATTAGAGAACGGACCCCGGGGCTTCCCTATGACGATTCCGAATTAGTTCAATCAATTACCCGTTCCCGCTCGACCTCCAAAACCCAATGGGAGGGCACCGGATTTAATCCCGAGGGGCCCGCGGGGGTGGAGGGGCAAACCCCCCCGGTTATGAAGGATATGTCGAATCTTTACGGTAAAGTTAGCCAGGAAACCTTGACCCATAATGAGGAGGTCAACAAAGAGGTTACCCAGGAAGAAAAGAGCCCCAATATCGACCGGCTTACGGTTTCCGTAAATATTGACGGGACCTGGAAATGGAAATACGACGAAGAGAAAAACCCGGTTATCCTGCCCGACAATTCCATTGAGCGGGAATATACGCCGATATCAGCGGAGGATCTCCGGGCTACCCAGATTTTGATTCAAAACGCAATCGGCTATAACGCGTCCCGGGGGGATTCGGTAACGGTGCAAAATATACGTTTTGACCGGTCCCGGCAATTTGCCGAAGAAGACGCCGCTTATTTTAAGCAGAAACAGTTCCAAACCACCATCTTGGTATTCCTTTTAGGACTTGCTATACTGTTGATTGGTTTTATGTTATTCAGGATGATCTCCCGGGAGATGGAACGGCGGCGGCGTTTGGCCGAAGAAGAACGTTCCCGGCGGGAAGAGGCCCTGCGGGCCCAGGCTCTTGCGGGAGCGGACGAAGAAGGGGTGGATGTTTCCATGTCCGTGGAAGAACGGAATCGACTGGAACTTCAGGAGAATGTGGCCAATATGGCCAAAGAGCATCCTGAGGACGCGGCCCAGCTTATCAGAACCTGGCTCATGGAGGATTAGATGGCCAAAACATCCGCGGCCCCCGCGGCGGGCGCTGCGCCGGGGAGTTCCAAAAAAAAAGGCGTTAAAGATTATACCGGCAGGCAAAAGGCCGCTATTTTTCTTGTAACCATTGGTTCGGATATTTCCGCGGAAATATTTAAGTATCTGCGGGAAGATGAAATTGAAACCCTCACCTTTGAAATTGCCCGGCTTGAAACCATAGAACCGGATCAAAAGGACGCCATCCTTGCGGAGTTCCAGGAACTCATGATGGCCAATCAATTTATCTCCATGGGGGGTATTGATTATGCCCGGGAACTTTTGGAAAAGTCCCTGGGAAGCCAAAAGGCTATTGATATCATAAACCGCCTGACCTCAAGTCTGCAGGTAAGGCCCTTTGATTTTATCCGCCGTACCGATCCTGCCCATCTCCTTAACTTTATCCAGCAGGAACATCCCCAGACCATCGCCCTCATTTTGGCCTACCTGGAACCGAATAAGGCTTCGGTGATCCTGCAAAATCTTCCCCACGAGGTGCAAAGCGATGTGGCCCGCCGGATTGCTACCATGGACCGGACCAGTCCCGAGGTTTTGCGGGAGGTAGAACGGGTCTTGGAGAAGAAGTTGTCAACCCTGTCCAGCGAGGATTATACCGCCGCCGGGGGGGTTGAAAGCATTGTGGAAATCCTCAACCTGGTTGACCGGGCATCGGAAAAGCAGATTATTGAGGCCCTGGAAGACGAAGATCCGGAACTGGCGGAGGAGATTAAAAAGCGGATGTTCGTTTTCGAGGATATCGTTATGCTCGACGATCGGGCTATTCAAAAGGTTTTACGGGAAGTGGATTCCCAGGAACTGGCCAAGGCCCTCAAGTCGGTGGATGCCGAAGTTCAGGACAAAATTTTCCGCAATATGTCCAAACGGGCCGCGGGGATGCTTAAGGAAGATATGGAATATATGGGCCCGGTCCGGCTTAAGGACGTGGAAGAGTCCCAGCAAAAGATCGTCTCCATAATCCGGCACTTGGAAGATACCGGCGAGATTGTGGTCGCCCGGTCCGGTGAAGACGAACTGGTGGTATGATAAGGGAATGGATGCATGGCAAAAGCGGTTTTTAGGCCCCTTGAGGTAGCGGTTGTTGATAAAAGGATAATTCTCGAACCCCCCCAGGCTTATCCTGAATTGGCGCACCTTACCGCGGCGGAAAAGGAAACTGAAGAAGTTGCGGCGGTGGAGGAGTACCAGGGGCCTACGGCAGAGGATCTGCGCCGGGAAGCGGAGGCTTTTAAAGTCCAATGGGAGAACGAACGGGAGGCCATGATCCGATCCGCCCGGGAAGAGGCGGATGGCATTATAAAAAAAGCCGAAGAGACGGCCTTTCGGGAAGTAAAACGAAAAAGCGATGACGCCCAAGCTTTGAAACAGGAAGCGGAGGAAAAGGCCGGGCGGATCCTGGAGACGGCCCGGCAGAATGCCCAGGAAATTGAGGACACGGTCCGTTCCGCCCTTGAAAACGAGCGGAAGGATGCCGAAGAACAGGGAAGGCTTGCGGGCCGGGAAGCGGGGTATCAGGAAGGCAAGGCGGAGGTTGACCGCCTTGTTGAAAGGACCCGCCTGGTCCTTGAACGGGCCCAGGATAAACGGGGGGATATTCTCGCCGAAACAGAGCAGCAAATTATAGATCTGGTATTGCTTATCGCCCGGAAGGTTATCAAAGTTATTTCCGAAAACCAGCGAAACGTGGTGATTTCCAATGTAGTCCAGGCTCTGCGGAAGGTGAAAGGGCGGGGGAACATTATTATCCGGGTAAACATGGCGGATATAAAACTTACTACGGAGCATACTAAAAATTTTATCCAAATGGTAGAGGGAACCAACTCCATCCAGGTAGTGGAGGATTCTTCGGTTGATTCCGGCGGATGTATTATCGAAACCGACTTTGGGGAAATTGACGCCCGGATATCCAGCCAGTTGGCGGAATTAGAAACCAAGATCCTCGAAATATCGCCCATTAAGGCTAAAGCAAAACCCGCGTCCCTAAGCGAAAAGGCCTAGCCATGGACGGGCTTATTGAAAAATATTTGGAAACCGCGGCGCAGGTGGATCCCATCAAATATGTGGGCCGGATTTCTAAAGTTCAGGGGCTCCTTATCGAAAGCCGGGGGCCCCAGGCCATTATTGGGGAGGTCTGCCGCATTGAGGCGCCCAAGGGCCGGGGGCTTATTCAGGCCGAGGTGGTGGGTCTGCGGAATGATATTGTTCAGCTTATGGCCTTTGGGGAAACCGACGGTTTAGAAATAGGAAACCGGGTAATTGCTTCCGGGAAACGCCTGGAGGTACCGGTTTCTTCCAAATTATTGGGCCGTGTTTTGGATGCCCTGGGGAATCCCTGCGACGGCAAGGGGGATATTGAATCGCCGGTATGGTATCCCGCCCTGGCGGACCCTCCGGATCCCCTCTCCCGGCAGCGGATAACCCAGCGGATAAACACCGGGGTGCGGGCCATCGACGGGCTGCTTGCGGCGGGCCGGGGACAGCGGATAGGGATTTTTTCCGGTTCAGGAGTGGGAAAGTCCACCCTCCTGGGGATGATAGCCCGGAATACCAATGCCGATGTGAACGTGGTCGCCCTTATCGGGGAACGGGGCCGGGAAGTAAATGATTTTATAGAAAAGGATCTGGGCCCGGAAGGACTTGAGCGGTCGGTCCTGGTGGTTACCCCCTCCAATTCTCCCCCCCTGGCGCGGCTGCGGGGGGCATACGTGGCAACCGCCGTGGCGGAATATTTCCGGGATCAGGGCCTGGATGTGATGCTGCTTTTTGATTCGGTAACCCGTTTTGCCCGGGCCCAGCGGGAAATAGGCCTTGCGGCGGGAGAACCCCCCGCCACCCGGGGGTATACTCCCAGCGTGTTTGATTCCATGCCCAAATTATTGGAACGCTGCGGGAATTCCCGCCGGGGCACCATCACCGGTTTTTATACCATCCTGGTAGACGGGGACGATATGGATGAGCCCGTGGCGGATACGGTCCGGGGCATCCTTGACGGGCATATCGTCCTTTCCCGGACCCTGGCCCAGCGGGCCCATTACCCCGCCATTGACGTGCTTGCCAGTATTTCCCGTTTAGCCCCGGTAGTCTCCGGCCCGGTGACCAAGAAAGTTGCCGGGACCATCCGCCGCCTTATGGCGGCATATACCGAAAATGAGGATCTTATTAATGTAGGGGCCTACCATGCCGGTTCCAATCCTGTCATTGATGAGGCCATAGCAAAACATGGGGCTATCGAAGATTTTCTTATCCAGGAGATGGATGAAAAATTCTCTCCCGAGGAAACCTTCCGGATTATGGGGGAAATCGCCGGAGCGCAAATTCCCGAAGAAGAGATTCCGGCGGATATCAGGAAGGTGATGCCCCAGGAACCGGTAATGTTTTCCGGGGAAACTGAAGGTTGAAAAAATTTCATTTTAACCTGGAAAAGATTTTAAACCTGCGAAAATACCGGGAACGGGAAACGGAGCTGGAACTTGGGCGGGCAATAGGCGAGCTGACGGAAATAGAACGCCGGATTGCCGATTTGGCCCTCGAACGGCTTCGGGCCGTGGAACAGCGGTTTTCCGCGGGTCCCAGGGAAGCGGAGATTTTTTCCTTTGATCTGTATATCCGGCGCTTAGATCATACCCGGGATAAACTTTTGGAAGCCGCCGCCCGGGCGGAGCTTAAGGTTGAAAAGGCCCGGTCCCTTTATCTTGAAGCTTCCCGGGATCGGAAAATTCTGGATAAACTTAAGGACAAACGGGAAAGGGAATACCGCAAAACAATATTTACCGGAGAAATCAAGGCCGCGGATGATATTTCCGGCGGCGCGGCGGCCCGGAAACAGACCGGCGGGGTTCTTTTATAATCTAATCCGTTACCGGCATACCGCAATACGGGCTGCCGCCGTTCCCCGGCATAAATAAGGCAAATTCCTTGTATGACAAGGAATTTGCCTTATTGGTAACGTACAGATTCTTTAGTCGGGCAACCCGGATTTGAACCGGGGACCCCAAGTCTTTTTTCTGTGTTCCCGGTAACTCTATATAACACATGGAGTTACATTGTAACTCTATGTGTTATAAGGAATTGGGCATATTCCAATTATTCTATATTTTCTTGATTTTGTCAATAGTTCCCGAATTCTTGCACAATTCTTGCACACTTCCGGGCAAAAAAAACCACCCATGGGAAACCCATAACCAGCTATTACATCCTGGACCGGTTCCGGTTTGGCCTTGACCGGCTGGGCATAGACCATGAAACGCGGAGGCTCACGGTCCACTGCCTCCGGTATACCTATAATACCCGGGCCCGGGGACGTCCTGAGGGAGTTTCTGGGGCACCGGTCAGCCGGGATGACGGACCATTACGATAACCCGGTCCTCCTGGAACGGCTGAAAGCATTTCAGGATATGCGCCCTGCGGTCGAAAAGTTCTGGGGCCAAAAAACCGGGGCAGGGGAAGAACGCGGGCAGCGGCAGAACGAAGGCCAGAGGCCTAATATTATTCAGTTCAGGGTGTCGTAAAGGGGATTATTTGGTATCTTCCAGGGCAAGGGAGGCCAAATCCGCTGGCGAGGATGCCGCTTTTTCTTCCAGGGGCTTCCATTAAAGGCTTGATCTATGGTAAAAACTGTTTTATATAGAGATTTATTTTAGAGGCGTAGCTTCTTTGGTTTTTTGGGGAAGGAGGAAAAGAACATGAGCAAGAAAAACTTAAAAGTGTTGATTATTGTGATTGCAGTTTTTGTAGCCCTTGGGTTGTTTGGCGCTCTCTCAGATAGTGAGCCAAAGTCGGCGGAAGCGCCTGTAGAAGTAGCGGCAGAAGCTGTCCAGCCGATAGAGCAGAAATATGTTTTGCCTGATCAAGACGTGTTCCTGAATTATGTAAAAGAACAATTTTATCTTATGACAGATTCTGGAGCTCTTGACCTCGATACTATTTTAATAGACCCGGTAGAAATTGAGGTAAGAAAATACGAACTAAATAGTACCGGGACGCCTGATATAAGCTTGACGGCCTATGTCAAAGAAATGGAGTTAGGCCTACAGGGAAGGGAAATAACGTCAGCGATTGTACTGATTACGCTTAAATGGCTTATTGAGCAAGGTTTTGAACCTCAAAAAGAATGGATAATGCCAATATGCTCGATCATGCGACGTGAGTCTGGAGTTACGGGTCAAGATATGGTCAGAGTGTTTGGACGTAGTATTTATGATTTCAACACCGATTCAATTGATTGGAGTCCGGCACGGTAATTAAGTTGCTGCTTTTGACGAGGCAGAAGCGACGCAAGGGAAATGGCCGATCAGGCCCTCCACTTTAGGCATATTCTCTCTCCCGCCACTTGATAGAAATTACTCTACCCCTTCCCATTAACCAACCCCGGGAAACTTGATTGCCTTACATCCCCGCGACCAGAACCAACGGACCGACTGAGCGGCGTTAAAGGGTATTACGCCCTTTCTGCTTGCCCGGAAGCGTCATCAAAAAGCCGCGTTTGCCGCATTGTTTGTCTTCTGCCATAGTTATCCGCTAACATCCCCGCCAACCTTTTATAGGCCTGGCATATATTATTTTCACGTAACTGGAATCATCAGCCTTTCATTGATCTGGTACTTGCTAATAAGCATAAGCAGGGTTGTATTTCTTTTCTTGATCCGGCCGTCCCGATCATCTTCGGATAAATAATAATCAAAATAAAGAAATGACGGATCCCCATTATCATTAATCAGTTGCGCCTTTTGGGAACACTTCTGATTTTTCCCTTCGCATTCCGGGAAGTCATTATGGCAATGGCTATTATTACCCTTTTTCGGGCACGATGGAACGTTGGCGTTGCCGGCAACGCCTAATTGATTGCATTGTTCAATAGCATCAATCACCGATGCCGCTTTATACCACATTACGATACCTGCTTATATTCCCAGCCTATCTCAGCCTTTTCGGCCAGTTTCTTTTCCAGTTTTTCCTTTACGGTATTTAACTTGCTTATCTGGTTCTGGAGATATTCTATCCGGTCAAGCAGTTCCGCGGTAATATCCGTCTGAATCCCGTCTTGGGAAAATTTTACCTGTAAAGTCCGGTAGGCGTCCCATAGTTCCCCGGTAGTGCCATCCAAAAGGAACAGGGACTTGAGATGGTCCCATGCCGCCCCCTGTGCCCGTTCTTTTGTGAAGTTTTCATGCAGGAAGTCAAGAATATGATCTTTCATGCTTTCCCGCGCTTCCTCCGGGGAAGCCCCGTCACCGTCTATATGAAGGTGGATACAAATAGAGGAATAGACATTTTCCTGTTCCTTGACGACCAGAAAGGAAAGCATGGGTATCTCATAGGGAAGATTATTTGAAGGAAACACCTTTATCTTCCCTATACCGACAACCTCACCTCTGGACGTGGTAACACTGCCCTTGTTCATATTGATAACGACTCCTTAAAATGGTTAAAGCTGGACATATCCGCTAATAAATAATAATGCATTTTACCGGAAATCGCGAAATTTAGGCAAGTGCTTACCCATGTCAGGCATATTTTACTACTAAAAGTTATTAGTGTCTACAAAAAAATCCTCCCGGATAAAAAAAGTGCAAGGCAGTTCTAAACGGCTTCATTTGACGGCATAGAACCGCCTAAAGGGTACCGTTTTTCCAGGGCCTCCACCTGGTTCAAAGCCGTTTCTCTCCCTTCATCATTCAGGCGGTCCGCTGCTTCAGCTATTTTTAGGGCTAGAGAGCTATATTTTCGATGGTTTTTTTCGGAACCATAGACCAAAGAGTCAAGCGAAACCCCGTAAAAATCAGCAATAGCGGCTATTTTATCCACCCTGGGGAATGATTCTTTCCAGCCCGATATAGTCCCCTTTCCAAGTCCGACTGCTCTATAAGCCTGCTGGAGGGGTTTCCCCTGTTTTTTAGCGATTTCAGAAAGCCTTTTCCATATCTGCAATGATGATAGTTCCATATTCTTTTTTCGGAAAGAAGTTCAGAATAATGAGATTTTTTCTATTTTTTTCTTGATAATCTCATTATATCGAGATATTATATAATTGAGTTCGGAATTATGAACTTATTTTACCAGGCATGGTTCACCCGGTAACCTAACCAGGGCTTTTAGCCGCGAAGGGACCTGAACCACCCCGGAGCGGCTTTTTTATTCAGAAACAGCCGGAAACGGCGGAGGAGACAGAGGAATGACTAAGGCCAAATGGTGGGGAGATGTAGAAACCCGCCCCGGCACACCGGAACGGGCGGAAAACGTAACGCGGGCGTTGGGTGTCCTTAACACGGAACTTGAGAAGATGGGCGGCAGGCTCGGCATGGATATTCACATTGAAGAATCCGCCGAATACACCTACGAGACCGTAACGCTGAAAATCTTCTTCGAGACGCTTACTCTTGCCGAATATGTTTCTCGACTTCCTC
>JAITRD010000073.1 GCA_031288575.1 Treponema sp.
CTATTTTTCCGTCAAATTGGTGGTGATATCAGCCTCAGGGGCGGGGGGTTCGCGGATATAGGTTTTGATCCGTTCCAGGTAGAGGGAGGAGAGATAATCCGTTTCGTTAATTTTTAAAGCGTTTTGGAAATATTGGCGGGCGGTTTCCCATTCCCGCATATAAAACAGTTTGAGCCCCTTATTGTATTGATCCAGCAGTTCCCGGTTAATGATAAGCTCCGGGGGAATGGGGGAATCGGGCACGGCAGTGTCCTTGCTATCCCCGGCGGCGGCTCCGGCGCTTTCCCCGGCAAAAGCGACATAAACCGCGTAAAGTCCTACCGGTTTATTTTTGCCAATTACCCGGACGCTGTCCACTTTTCTGAAAATAAAATGATCCTTAGCCGCTTCATACATATATTCCGATACGATGATGGGATGCCGGTAGAGTTTCGTGGTTCCCTCAAGCCGGGAGGCGATATTTACCGCATCGCCGATAACGGTATAGTCCATCTTATCCTGGAAGCCGATATTTCCCACGACGCATTCCCCGTAGTTAATGCCTATGCCGGTGGCGAATTTTCCCTCCGGAAGGGAGATCCGGGAGGTGTCCACCTGGGGCAGGGCGCTTACCATTTGGATGGCCGCGGTGATTGCGCTGGCCGGGGCGTTAGGCAGGGGCTTGGGGGCGCCGAATATGGCCATAATCGCGTCGCCGATGAATTTGTCCACATGGCCCCCGGCGGCGATAACTTTGTTGCCCATAAGGGAAAAATAGGCGTTTAAAAAGGTTACCTACTCCTGGGCGTCGCTGTTTTCGGATATTTTGGTAAAATGCCTGATGTCCGCAAAGAGGATCGCCAGATTCCTCTTTTCCCCCTGGCTCACCGAATCCTGGGACTTGCGGATGATCTCGTCCATTACATCCTCGGGGACATACCTGGCAAAGGCCAGGCGGGTTTTTTTTTGCAGCATATCCATTTCCCAAACCGAAAGGGCATTGGCCAGGACAGGCGCGGCGGCGTTGAGAAAAACCGTCAGGTTTTCCCGGATAACCGGGGAAAAATACTCCCTGGAGGAATTGGCAATATGTACCGTGGCAAATATTTCCCCCGCGCTCAAGAGGGGGATTATCATGTAAGATTCGAGGGATTTCTTTTTTTCCCCCGGGGGGAAAAAATCAACCGATTGTTTGGAGGCAACCAGGTAATCGGGGAATTGGGTGTTAAAATCGGCGATGGTGATGGCGGTAAAATCATCCTTTACGGCGGGCAAAAACCCCGCCCGGTTGGCGGTATATACTAAAAGGGAGTTGTCCGTGCTTTTTATCATTACCGAGGCAATTTCCGCCTGGCACACATAGATTAACAGATCAAAAAAGCCCCGGACAATCTCTTCCAAAGAACCGATCTTGCTGGACAGTTCGGTCAGCATCCCAATCAAAGTGGTTTGGAATAGTTTAAGGTCCAGGAGGTTGTTTACCATTTCAATCAGGGTGTTGTCGTCAATCCGCTTGCCCTCCTGGGCTATGGCCTTAAAGTCCGGTTCCGGGGTTGTCTCAAGAAAGGCCGCAATCCGATCTTGCAGTTCCTTGAAATTATCCGGCGACTTTTCAATGTACAAATCCGCCCCCGCCTGCCCCCCCCAGAAACGGTCCTTGGTTTCGCTCAGGGTGGTAAACATGATGATGGGAATATCCCGGGTGTTTTTCCGGGATTTTAACAGCCGGGTCGCCTGGTATCCCTTAAAAAGGGGCATCTCCACATCGGTAACGATAAGGTGGGGCAAAAAGGTGTATACCTGTTTGATCCCCTCAAAGCCGTTTATTGCCCGGGCGGTAAGGTACCCCGCGTCATTAAGGAATTCCAGAAGCATATCAGCAAAAATGTCCGAATCCTCAAATATAAGGATGCGTTTTATTTTATCCCCCTGCCGCGGTTCACCCATTTGCTTCCCCGATAAGTTCCCGCACCGCCAAAAGCAGATTATGATTGTTAAAAGAATTTTTTATAATATACCGGCTGGCCCCCAGCATGACCGCCCGCTTTTGGTCCTCATCGCTGGACTTTGAGGATATCACAATAATGGGAATCTCCGCCAAATCTGTATTTTTGCGGATGTTTTCGGTAAGCATAAAGCCGTCCATCAAAGGCATATTAAGGTCGGTACAGATCAAATCATAACGGGTATTTTTTGCGGCTTCCAGGGCTTCGACCCCGTCCGCCGCGGTATCCACGTAGTAGCCTTCCGTCCGCAGGATTTCTCCCTCAATTTCCCGGGTCGGCAGGGAATCGTCCACCACAAGGACAGATTTTTGCAATTTTTCGTATTCGATATGGCGCTTTTTCATATCAATCGTTTTGGTGCGTTTCGCCATTTTGAGCACCGTGGGCATATGAAGGGCGGGCACCATTTCGTAGTCTTCGCTTAATACCATTCCGGAAAAGACGGCCATCTGTTCCATAAAAGAGGGGA
The DNA here is from genome assembly GCA_031288575.1 of Treponema sp. Taxonomy (GTDB): domain Bacteria; phylum Spirochaetota; class Spirochaetia; order Treponematales; family Breznakiellaceae; genus JAITRD01. Next base: position 2,455 of record JAITRD010000073.1, read on the forward strand.
GGGATTTGAGGATCACCTGCTTCATGCTGCTGATGCTGTCAATTACCAGGGCAATCATATCGTCATAGGCGTGGATAATAACCACAAAAATAGTCCCCTTGTCGGCCTGGGCCTCGTTTTTTATTTGCAGGATTTGGTTTAAATAATAAAGTTTAATGATCTTGTTTTCAAATTTAATCCCCGGCCGGTCAACCACGGTGATGATATCTTCCCGGTTAATTAAAAGGATGGTGTCCACAAAGTTTGCGGGGATGATAAATTTCATATTCCCGCAGTTAATGGGGAAGCCCATAAGGGATGCTATGGACAGGGGCGCCAGGATGGTAAAGGTAGTGCCCGTCCCGGGCACGCTTTCTACCAGGATGCTTCCCTTAAGCTGTTCAATATTGTTCCGTACCACATCCATGCCGACCCCCCGGCCGGAAATGTTGTTGATGGTTTTTGATGTGGAAAATCCGTTCCGGAAAATATAATTGGTCAGTTCCTCCTTGCTAAGGGACGCGGCGCTCCGCGCGGTAAGCACCCCCCCCTGGACCAATTTTTTCCTGATCTCCTCATGATCAATGCCCCGGCCGTCATCGGAGATGATGATCTTCATATTGCCGCTTTCCCGGGAGCAGCGGATAAGAAGCTGTCCGGTTTCTTTTTTATTTTTGAGCTGCCGTTCCTCCGGTTTTTCAATGCCATGGTCCAGGGCGTTGCGGACTATGTGGAGAAAAACATCCGAAAGGGCTTCGATGATGTTTTTATCGATTTCGTTTTGAGTTCCCTCAATCTGAAGCTGTACCTTTTTCCCCAGTTCCGCCGCCATCTCAAAAACATAGCGGGGGTAGGTATCCAGGATGGTGGAAATAGGCAGCATCCGCAGGGAGATAACGCTGTCGTAGGAGCTTTTGGTCAGGTTTCCCACATCGATGGAATAGTTTTTAAGGGCCGAGTTTATTTTTCCGGCAAGCTGCTCAATCTGGCGGAACTGGCTTAAAAGGGCGGGGTTTAATTGATTTTCCGTCTTAACCGCCGCGGAAAAACGCCGGACCAGTTCATTTGCCTGTTCGGTTTCCATGGCAATGGTTCTTGCCGATATTTCCAGGGATTGCAGGGACGCGGTGCTTTTTATGATGTCGTCAATCTTTGCCAGGGGTATGCGGATGCTTTCCGCCTTGGCGTCTTTTTCCCGTTTTGCCGGCGCCTGTTCCGGCACATCCTGCTGATCCCCGCCGGCATTTGCCTTAGGGGTTCCCGGCTTTTTCCCTCCCCGGCTCTTTTTTGCCGGTTTTGCTTCCCCCGGTTCACGGGCCCCTTCCGGCAGCCGGCCCGCCCCCGCCGGATCTTCCGGCCCTGCCCGGCCTTGCCCGGGATCCTCCTCCGCCTGGCTTTGGGGGGCCGGGGGCACCGCAAAATCTTCATTTGCCGCCAGGGCGGCCAATTCCTTCTCAAAAACCTGAATGTCAATATCATCATTTTTGGCGTTTTGCACCGTCCCCAGCCCCGCCTTGAGCATGTCCAGGGCGGCCAGGATCAGGCGCATGGCATTTTCGGAAAGGTCGATCCGCTGTTCCTTGACCGCTACAAACACGCTTTCCAGGGCATGGGCAAGGATTTCAATGCGGTGGAATTCCAGCATCCGGGCGGAACCCTTAAGGGTGTGGAGGGCCCGCAGCAAAGTAGCCAGATCATCCTCAACGGAGGCGCTTTCCCTTACCTCAAAAAGCAGGGATTCCACGGCGGCGATATTTTCAATGCCCTCATCGACAAATTTGCCGATGTATTTTTCCCGGTCAATAGCCATGCCAGCGGCCCCTTAAAGGGTATCCATACCCAGGCTGTTTTCTTTGGATAAAAGGACAGCCAAATTTTCGGGAAGGGCGGCGTCAGGCTTGCCCTCATCCCGGGGGAAGGCCCGTGCGTTCAGGACCGTTTCAAGCTCCTTGGCGAGGCGGGTAAGCCCCTCCGCGGAGGCGGTGGCAACTTCCGTGGAATGGATGAAACTGTTCAGGCCGTTGGAAATGTCCGCAATGGCAATGTTGATCTGTTCCGTCGATTTTTGCTGCTT
>JAITRD010000143.1 GCA_031288575.1 Treponema sp.
CATATAACAAAACCCGCAAGGGAAAATAAAAGGGACAGGGTCATAAACACCTCATAACAAAGCGCTTTTAACCGCTTACGTCAATATTTTTGCCCAACGCGGGGTCTTGAAATACGGAAATCTTTTTCCCGGCCTCCGGGGTTTTTTCTCCCTTTTCTCCGGAATTTTCCCGGGGGTCTTCCCTGCCCGGGGGCTCATGACCGGCCCTTTTCCTGCGCTCCCGGTCCTTAATACCCTCGGCGCCTTCTCCCGTATTCTGGGCCTCGTTAACCGATTGAATATGTTCTTCCGTCTTTTTCTGCATCTGAATGCCCTGCAGCGCCTGCTGGATCGCCAGGCCATCCCTCTGGGCAGCCTGAGTTTTACCGACCTTCTCAAGCTGGGTAAAGAGGGTCTGGAGATCAATTGGCTGAATGGACATCGGGACCTCGCTTTACCTCTTCACCGGGTTCTTCATAATTTTTTACCATTACCAAATTCTCTTCAAGAACAAAGGTAACCGCCTTATATTCCTGCCGCACGTCTTCCTTAAAATCCCGGATGACAATCTTTACCCCCGGATAAACCCGGGAAGAAGCGGAAATCCGCCCCCGGACTGTAAGGCTGTTCAGGTATTCCTGTATTTTATTAATTTCATCATTGTTTTTCTTTAAATTCGTCATAAGCCCCTGCTGTTTATCCATCAATTCATTCATGCGGGCTTCTTTATCTTCCGGGAGGGACTTCCGCTGTTTTTTAATATTCGCGAGGGTCCTGAGGCTGGCTTGAACTTCCTCAAGTTCCCGCTCAAAGGTGGTATTATTTTCCATAATTACCGCGAGTTCGTTCATTTTTTGCGGATCAATGCCGACCTCACAGAAGGTCTCGGTTCCTCCCATGGGGCTTCCGATAATTTTGGCGTTAATCTCTTCCATAGCCCGCAAACGCCCCCCCACAATGTGGGCGCGTTTTCCCTGGCACACTATCCGCTTAAAGGCATCTACCTGGGAGTTGACAATGCCGTCGGAAACAACCACCATATTTCCCGCTTCTATCAGGGAATTCTCAATAAACCGGGCCCATACGGAATGGCCTGCCCGGACGATTCCCCCGCCTTTACCGGTAATTCCCTGGTGGACTATCACATCCCCTTCGGCGTCTAACTCGGCCTTTTCGACCGTGCCGTTTACTTCAATATTGCCGGCGGCCTTAACGGAAAAGCCGTCCTCCACATTACCGTTGATGATCACCGTCCCCAGGAAAATAATATTCCCGGTTTTTAAATTAACCCCCCCTTGAACGGTATGCACCGGTTCCACATTGATTTTTCCCCCGGCCAGCACAACCTGGCCGTTTATATCGGCTATGATCGTAACGCCGTCATTGCCTACATGGACGTTTTTCCCCACCGGCAAGGGAATATCCTTACCGCTTTTAGCGGGAATTGCCTTGGCCGTAACGGTGCTGCCCGGGGAGCCCCACTCCGCGGGGATCTTCCTGGCCAGGGGCTGGTTTTCCACAACATTTTTTATAATGTTAAGATCCTTAAAATCAACCCGGCCGTTACTGTCTTCCCGTATATGTATCTTTGACTGGTCGGTTTCAAAATTATACTGGATATAGGCGTCCCGGCCGTTCACGGGATAGCTTGCTTCGGCGGCTACCACCGCGTGCCTATAAACGGGTTTATCCGCAAAATCCTGAAGGAAGTCTGTTTTAATGCCATGGACCACATAACTGTCCCGCAATAATTTTATCAAATATTCGGGAGTTATATCACATCCTCCGGGACCCGGCGGGCTAGCCACAATAACCGCCTTCATTTCCTGGTCCAAAATATCCACCGAAACCGTGCTGTCGTTTATCGGATTATGATCAAAATCTCCCACCCGGACATAAACCCCTTCGGCATCGTTTATGGTTTTAGCAACCAGGACATCGTTCATGTCCTTAACATTCCTTGCCTCCAGCATCAGCCGTGCCTGGGCTTCGGTAGGCCGTTTGCCCTTACCCTTGGGGGAGGTCACCTTAAGGAAGGCGCCGTCATCTGTCAAACGGACAAATATCTCCCCCGGCTTGTTTTCCACAGCCGAATGAGCCTGGCGCTTATCTTCTTCCGAGCAGCCCGGTATATCCCTATTCTTTCTCTGGGATACCTGTTCATAAACCCGGATCTTCCAGTCCTTTTTTCCGGAGCCAAAAAATCCCCCGCTTCCCCTTTCGACAAGTTCATACTCAATCCGCCGTACCGGCAGGTCGAGCAATGTCGCGGCCTGGCTTACCGCGTCTTCTATAGTAGGGCCCGTCACCTCAACCGTCCGTATGGTCCGGTCAAGTTTCAATTGTTCCTTGACAATATACTGAAGACCGACAAAATCAACCATAATTACATAATGCCCTTTCGTATATTCGTTAACTTTGAACGCAGCCTCAGTATCGCCTTGGTATGCAACTGGGACACCCGGGATTCGGTTACTTCCAGCACCTGCCCTATCTCTTTCAAGGTTAAATCTTCATAATAATAAAGGACCAGAATTTTCTTTTCCTTATCCGGGAGGTCATTGATAGCTTCAATAATAACCCGGCGAATCTCATCCTTTTCCACAATAACGTCCGGATTAAGGCTTGCCGGAGATTCAATACTGTCCCCAATAGATACTTTATCGTTTTCGTCCCCGGAAAACCATACGTCATTAAGGGATAAGATGGAGGTTCCGGAGATTTTCATGATTGTTTTAAGATATTCGTCCTCATCCATGCCCAGGGAACCGGCAATTTCCTGATCCGTGGCGGTTCTTCCCAACTGAGCCTCCAGGGCGCCAATCGCTTCCTCGACTTCCCTGGTTTTTTGCCGCACCGAACGAGGGACCCAATCTATGTTTCGCAATTCATCAATAATAGCGCCCCGGATCCGGGTTACCGCGTAGGTTTTAAATTTTACGTTTTTTTCGGGATCAAATTTATCAATAGCGTCTAACAGGCCAAAAACACCAAAACCTACCAGGTCGTCAAATTCGACATTATGGGGCATACCTACCGCAACTTTACCCGCCACATATTTCACCAAGGGGGCATACTGTTTGATAAAGTTCTCGCGTATTTTTGGATCCCTATGCCGGCGGTATTCCAGCCAAAGTTCCTCTTCTGTCCTTTGATCCAAAGAACGACTCCCCGCATCGTTCTTGAGGATGTTCCCCATAAGCAATCCTTTTATCCCCGTTTTATTATGGTTTGTAAGGCGGAAGCCAAATCTTTTGGATTAAAATCCCCCCCCATGAAGGGCTTCTTGCCCCGGGGCAGGGACTTTTCCGGGGAGCTATAATCATTTGACTCCTCAGCCGCGTCATCCGACGGAACAAAGGCCTCCGCCATAGAATCTAGTTCCGGAAGCATATCCACGGTACCTGAAACAGTGGGCAAAGCCGCCGGCTCCCCGGGAAAGCCTTCCCCGGCGGATCCCCCGGCGAAATCCCCAAAATCTGTTTCCCCTTCCTTTTTATCAGTATAGCCATCTTCGCGGTTCTGATCCAGGCCCGCGACGTTCTCCGGAACATCCCCGGCATCCCCCCCCTCACCAGGGGGGCTTAACTTTTCCGGGCCGCCGAAAATTTCGGCGTTATCCTTGTTTACGGAATCTTCCAGGGAAATGTCCACCTGGGAACCGGAAGTTTCCTCCCTTCCCTGCTCCGCCTGTTCCCGGAGAAAAAGTTCCGGCAGGAATTTATCGCTTAGGATATAAATTCCCCCCGCAAGAAGAAAAAAAGCAAGGGCAAAAAAAAGCGCCCGGATCAAAACAATCAAAAGGGCGGCGCCGCTCACAACCCCCACCAGAAAAGAAAGGAGAAAGGCGGCGGCGGCGGACAAAGCGCTTATTTTGATGCTAAACACCTTAAGTTCTCCTTAAGAAACCCGGCCGAAAAGCCGTTTAAGCATATTGCCAAAACCGCCGCTCCTGCGGACTTCGGTTTTTTCCATCCGCTCCACTATATGCTGCACGCAGAGGGAAGCCTTGCATTTAGGATCAATAACCATAAAAGGTTTTTGGCGCAACACCGCTTGGGAAACCACCGCGTCGTCATAGATAAAGCCCAGGTAATCCACCTTAAGGTTCAGGAATTGGCCGGCGATATTAGTCATCCGGTCGGCAACGTTTTTTGCCTCCGCCACGGACTTTACCCGGTTGACCACCAATTTGAGCCCGATATTAAGGTTGTCATACTCGGTAGCGATAATTTTGAT
>JAITRD010000156.1 GCA_031288575.1 Treponema sp.
GATTTTTTTCCTTCCCCCCCGGCCCGGGCCGCCTTAAAGATTTCATGGACCATGGCGGTTACCGGCGTGGGGACATCGCTGTCCCTGGCGAGGTTCAGGGCATATCCCAGATCCTTCCAGTGGATATCCACGGTTCCCCCGGGTTTGAATTCCCGGGAGAACATATCCTTGGCCGCTACGTCCAGCACCTTGGAACCGGCCCAGCCCCCTTTGATTGCCTCGTAGAGGGTCTTTCCGTCCAGGCCGTTTCTGACCCCCAGGGCAAAGGACTCGGCGATAGCGGCAAAGGCGGCCCCTACGATCATCTGGTTTGCCGCCTTGGCGATCTGCCCGGTGCCGGCCGGGCCCATGCGGACCGCCGAGGTCCCCATGGCGCAAAGGTATTCCTGAAGGGCTTCAAAGCTTTCCGGATCGGCTCCAACCATAAAGGAAAGGGTCCCCTCAAGGGCCGCTTTTTCGCCGCCGCTCACCGGCGCGTCTATCAGCTTGAGCCCCCTTTTTTCCAGTTCCCCTCCCAGGGCCTTTACCACCGTAACTTCGGTGGTGGAGGTGTCCACAATAGTCCCCCCTTTTGCCATGGCCTCCGCAAGCCCGCCCGGCGACAAAAGGACCTCCCGGACAACGGCGGAACCCGGCAGGGAGAGGAAGACCAGGTCCGCCCGGCGGCCGAGTTCGGCAATCCCCGGCGCCGCCTCGGCAATATCCCCGGGAAGGGAAGCGGTTTTTCCCGGGTCTGCGTCAAAGACTAAAAGCCCCGGATATTTCCGGGCCAGATTGCGGGCCATGGCCTGCCCCATCACCCCCAATCCGATAAATCCCAAGGTTCTTTTCATGCTCCCCCCTGTGTCTCAGCCAGCATGGCCGCGATTTCTTTCAGGCTGTCCTCGTCCCCCACGTTTCCCGGAAAAATAATATAGGGCATATTCGGGAAGCGGCTTTCCGGCCCCGTCAGCCATACGGGGATGCCCGGCAGCACCTGTCCCAGGACCAGGGCCTTTTTTACCCCCAGGGCGAGGGTCCCGATTTCGCTGGAAGTGATGCCCCCCTTGGCTATAATAAACCGGGGCTTTCCCCGGAGGGTGGAAACAAAGCTCGTAACCGCGGCGGCAATCTTTTTGGCGACGCGCAGCTCGTCTTCCTTATCGCCGGTATTAAGATCAAACCGTTTGCGGTTGGTAAAGATCACCGTGGTTTTCCCGGTCTCCAGGGCGTCGTTGGCGAGCCGCCTGACCCGCTCCGTTTCTTTGGTGAATTTATCCTCATCAGTAACCAAGTGGGTGTCAAACATCACCGCCTCCGCGGGACAGTCTTCCAGGAGGCGTTCCAACTGCCGGGTGGTTTTTTGAACATGGGAACCGATCACAATGAGCCCTCCCCGGCGGTTTGTCCCGTGGATAAGGTCCTCCCGGGTCAGCAGGGGCCGGTCCGGGATGCCCCCCAGGACCTTGGGAAGGGCGGCGGCGGAACGGATGAGGAACCGTTTCCCCCGGTCCAGGGCCTGGAAAAAAGCGGCGCCGAAGATCCGGACATCCCGGTAATCCAGGGCGTTCAGGATCACCTTATCGAAATTGCGGACCTTCAGGAGCTTTTCCGTGAGGGCCCCGACCGCGGCATCCGCCCCGGGGCTCCGCAGCTCCCTGAGGGAGAGGGAAATTATCCGGTCCCGGGAAAATTCCCCCGCGGTTTTTTCCTCCACCCAGGAACAGAGGTCCGAATGTGCATACCCGAAGGTTTTATCCCGGGCAAACTCGGTACCCGCCGCGGGAAGGAGCTTCTCTCCCATAAGGACATAGTGGATATTCTCCGCCGTGTAGCGCCCCCCCTCTTTAAAAAAGGGGCAAATAATTTCCCCGTCAAAAACCCGGCCCGATTCCTCCTCAATGACCCGGCGTAATACCTGGGTTTCCAGGGGATAATGCCCCCGCAGGGTAGAATCGGAACGGCTGATGATAATAAAGTCCCGGTTTTTTTTCGCGGCCCCGGCGCAGATGGTTTTTCCAATTTCGGCGTGCACCCGGGCGCTTTCCTCCGCGGTTAAGCCCCGGGAATTGGTAAGGATAAAAAAGAGGGGGCCCGGCTCCTCGAATCCCGCCTCGATGCTTGCCGCGTCCCATCCGGTATAAACCGAAACGCCGTGGACGGTTTGAACCCCCGTGGGGTCATCGTCCAGAACAATGATCTTCCTCGTGTTTTTTTTAAGACCCCCGGCAAGGAGGGTTTCTATCCGCTCTTTTTCCCCGGGGGAGTCCCGCGGCGGATAACGCGCCAAAAGTTCCGCCAGGGGAATTTCCCCTATATCCCTTTCTTCCATAAGGCTGCTCCAGGCAAAACAAGCATATGGCATACAAGTCTAACTTGCCGGCAGCAGTATACAACCTTATGCCGATATAGCATACTGTTTTTATGGATATAATAGAACGATTCTGCGGGGCTGTTAAAATCAAGACCGACTGGCCCGGGGGAGCCCTTCCCGGGGACGCCGGCGCGGAGGCGCCCCTTTTCCGGTTTCAGGATTTCCTGGCCGAAGCCTATCCCCATTTTCACAAGGCCGCGGAACGGTGGGCTCTGGGGCCCTACTCCCTGATCTACCGCTGGCCCGGCGCGGGGGCCGGTTCGCCGGCGCCGGAAGGCCCGGAGGGTTCCGGTTCTGAACTGCCGGCGCTTATCCTGGCCCATTACGATGTGGTGCCGGTGGAAGAAAAAAAGTGGACCGCCGATCCCTTTGGGGCGGAGATACGGGACGGGTTCGTCTACGGCCGGGGGACCCTGGATATGAAGGGCATCCTCATCGGCATTATGGAAGGGGCGGAAACCCTCTGCGCCGGAGGGTTCAGGCCCCGGCGGGATATATGGTTTGCCTTTGGGGGGGACGAGGAACGGGCGGGGGTTCTGGGGGCCCAAAAAACCGCCCGGTGGTTTGCCCAGCGGGGGCTCCGCTTTTCCTGGATCCTGGACGAGGGGACTCCCGTCGGGGAAAACCAGATCCCCGGCATTGATACCCCCCTGGCCCTGTTCGGCATAGAGGAAAAGGGCTTTCTCAGCCTGGATCTTCGGGTGGCCCAGCAGCCGGGCCACGCCTCACGGCCCCCGTCGGTGCAGGCCGCGGCGGTGCTGGCCCGGGCCTTATGCCGGATTGCGGAAAAACCCTTCCCCTTCCGGCTGGTTCCGACGGTGGAACAGTTCTTTACCCAGTTATCCGGTTTTGCCTCCGGCCCCCGGGCCTTTTTTATGCGCCATGCCCGGGCCCTGGGGCCCCTCTTTTTTAAAGCCCTCTCTTCAAACGCCGATATCGCCTCCATGCTTCATACCACCGTGGCCATGACCCAGCTTGAGGGAAGCGCCGCCGACAATGTGATGCCCTCGGAGGCGCGGGCGGTGATTAATCTCCGGCTGCTCCAGCCCTGGACTGTTCCGGAGGCTATAGGGTTTATCAAAAGGGCCGTCAACGACGACCGGGTGGACATCTCAATCCACGGGCTGGGAACCGGCCCGGTTCCGGCAAACCCGGAACATACCCGGCGAAGGGGGCCGGGCTGGAAAGAAATGGAAACGGCCCTGGGCGCGGTATACCCGGGCATTCCCGCCCTGGTTTTTGTTATGGTGGCCACCACCGATTCCCGGCATTACCAGGAGCTTGCCGGGGGAATCTTCCGCTTCTCCCCTCACCGGCTTGGTCCCCGGGATTTAAGCGGGATCCACGGCCATGATGAGCGGATTTCCCTGGAAAACCTCCGCCGGGGCGCTGAATTCTACCGGTGCCTTTTGAGGCTGTTATGAAAGAAAACGAGAGCCGCATTAAAATTGGCGGCAAGGCCTTTTTACTTTCCACGGGCATTATTCTGGCCCTGATGATCCTTTCGGGGGTCCTGACCCGGGTTTTTCCGGCGGGAACCTTTGACCGGGTGTCCTCCGACGGCCGTACCCTGGTGGTGAACGGCAGTTACCGGGAAGTGCCGCGGCCCGATTATCCCCTCTGGCGCTGGTTTACCGCCCCGGTGGAAATTCTTTTTAGTCAGGACAATCTGACCCTTATCGTCCTTATCATTTTTATCGGGGTCGTCGGGGGTTCCATCGCGGTTCTTGAATCTGCGGGGGTCATGGAAGCCCTGATTAATTTCCTGGCGGCCCGGTTCATCAACAAAAAATACCGGCTCATTTTTATCATGATTTTTGTGTTTATGGTTCTTTCCAGCTTTGTGGGGATCTATGAAGGGATGGTTCCCCTGATTATCTTTATCATCCCCATTGCCATTTCCCTGGGCTGGGATTCCCTTACCGGGCTGGGGATGAGCCTTTTGCCCCTGGCCTTCGGGTTTGCCTCCTCGGTGACCAACCCCTTTACCATCGCCGTGGCCCAGCGGATTGCGGATCTGCCGCTTTTTTCCGGGGCGCCTTTACGGATTCTCTTTTTTCTGATTGTTTTGGGCCTGGTATCGTTTTTTGTGATCCGTTACGCGAAAAAGGTGGAAGCCGCCCCGGAGAAGTCCCTTTGTTTTCACGAGGATGAGGAACTGCGGCAAAAAATAGCGGTTCTCCCCTCCGGCCCGGCCCTGGAGAAGAAGGGCGCCATCAGCGGCGGCCAGGGGAAGGCCCTTTTGTGGTTTGTTTCCTGCATCGCGGCGGCGATGCTCCTCGTAATCGCCGCGGCCCGGCATCCGGTTTTTTCATCCCTCTCTTTCCCGGTGATGACCGTGTTTTTCCTTGCCGGGGGCATAGGCAGCGGCCGTTTCGCCGGCCTCAGAGGTCTCCGGCTGGCCGGGGCCTTCGGCAGGGGAATAGGCAATATGCTCCCCGGGATATTTCTGGTCCTTTTGGCCTACAGCGTCAAACACATCATCACCACGGGGATGATTATGGATACGATCCTCTACCGGGCCGGGGAGCTGATCCGCCGGTCGCCGCCTTTGACGGCGGCCTTCCTGATCTACGCCGTTACCCTCGGGATGAACTTTTTTATCGGTTCCGCCAGCGCCAAGGCCTTTCTTATGATGCCCATCCTCACCCCCCTGGCGGATTTGGTGGGCATCACCCGGCAGACCGCGGTGCTGGCCTTTGATTTCGGCGACGGCTTTTCCAACATGGTGTTCCCCACCAACGCCCTGCTGCTTATCGCCCTTTCTTTTTCCACCGTGGGGTATCTCAAATGGATGCGCTGGACCTGGAAGCTGCAACTGGTGATCCTCGCGCTCTGTTCCCTCTTTCTGGTCCTGGCGGTAAAGATTGGATTTGGGCCGTTCTGAAAAAAGGAGATTCGGTATGGATATTGTGTCGTCGAGCATCGCGGGTACCCTTGAGTCCAGCGATATTATGATCACCCTAGAGCCCGGCGGGCCGGGGATAACGATTGATCTGGAAAGCATTGTGGAAAAACAATTTGGCGAGGAAATACGCCGGGCTATTTTGGAGACCCTTGCGGAGCTTTCGGTGGAACGCGCCAAAATCAGCGCCGTGGACAAGGGCGCCCTGGACTGTACCATCAGGGCGCGGGCCAGGACCGCGGTGTACCGGGCCAGCGGGCAGGAGCCCTATGTGTGGGAGGTAAAGGGGTGAAACAGTTACGGAGAACCATGCTCTACGTCCCCGGCAACAACGCCGGCATGGTCCGGGACGCGGGAATTTACCGGTCCGACTGCATCATGTTTGATCTTGAAGATTCGGTTTCGGTGAGCGAAAAGGACAGCGCCCGTTTCCTGGTATTCCAGGCTTTGACTTCCCTGAGCTACCCCGGCAAAGAACTGGTGGTTAGAATTAACGATCCCCGCGGCAGGATCGGCCGTGATGACATTGAGGCCGTCGTGTGCTGCGGCAAGGCGGTGATCCGGCTTCCCAAGGCCGAAAGCGCCCGGGATGTGCTTGACTGCGAGGAACTTATCGCCGCGGCGGAAAAAAAATACCGGCGGCCTGTTGGCTCAACCCCCATGATGGCGGCCGTTGAAAGCGCCGCCGGGGTCCTTAACGCGAAGGAAATCGCCTTTTCCAGTAAACGGCTGACGGGAATCGCCCTTGGCGCGGAAGATTATGTAACGGACCTGCGGACGACCCGCTCCCCGGAGGGCATTGAGCTGCTTTTCGCCAGGAGCATGGTTCTCCTGGCGGCGCGTTCCGCGGGGATAGACGCCATTGATACGGTCTATTCGGAGGTGAACAACGAGGAGGGTCTGCGCAAAGAGACGGCCCTGATCAGGCAGCTTGGTTTTGACGGGAAAAGCGTTATCAATCCCCGGCAGATCAAAATTGTCCACGAGATATTTACCCCCTCGGAAAGGGAGATCAAAAACGCCCTGGCGGTTATCGGGGCAATTAAAGAAGCCGGCGCCAGGGGATCGGCGGTCATTGCCCTGAACGGCAAAATGATCGATAAGCCCGTAGTTACCAGGGCGGAACGCCTGCTGGATCTTGCCCGGGCCGCGGGCATTCAGCTTGAGTTATATGGCGGAGAGGAGACGGCGTGATGAATAAAAACGAAACCGCGGCTATTCCCGGCCTGGCCGGGGCCTTTGATCCGGCTGCGTTACAGAAAGACTACAGCACCCTGGCCCAGCGGGAAATTTCCCACAATAAAATTGTGGCCGGCCTTGAGGAGGCCATAGAAAAGTCCGGCCTTAAAGACGGCCAGACTATTTCCTTCCACCACCATTTCCGGGGGGGCGATTATATTGTCAACATGGTGGTGGACAAGCTGGCCGCCATGGGATTTAAAGACCTGGTGCTTGCCGCGTCTTCCCTTACGGACTGCCACTTCCCGCTCATCGAACATATTAAAAAGGGGGTAATCCGCCGGATTGAAACCTCCGGGCTGCGGGGGAAGCTGGCGGACGCCATTTCCAAGGGCCTGATGGACATACCGGTGGTGTTCCGTTCCCACGGCGGCCGGGCATACGCCATTGAGGAGGGCCGGCTTCCCATCGACGTGGCCTTCCTGGGGGCCCCCTCCTGCGATCCCTTTGGCAACGCCAACGGCTATTCCCGGGACAGCAACGCGGGAGTCATGTGCGGCTCCATGGGCTACGCCAAATGCGACGCCCAGTACGCGAAAAAAACGATCATTATCACCAACAACATCGTTCATTTTCCCAATGTGCCCTTTGGCATTCCCGAAACCGACGTAGATTTTGTGATCAAGGTGCCTGAAATTGGCGATCCCGCGGGGATCATGTCCGGGGCCACCCGCTTTACCACCAACCCCAAGGAACTGGTGATGGCGGAAACCGCCGCGGAAGTGATAGACGCCTCCGGCCGCCTGGTAGAGGGCTTTTCCTTCCAGACCGGGACCGGCGGCGCTTCTCTGGCGGTAACCCGGTTTCTGCGGGACCGGATGAAGGCCAAGGGCATTACCGCGAGTTTTGCCCTGGGGGGCATCACCGGATCTATCGTGGACCTCCACGAAGAGGGGCTGATTAAAAAACTCCTCGACGTTCAGGGTTTCGATCTCAAAGCCGCGGATTCCCTAAAGAACAACCGTTTCCATCACCAGATATCCGCCGAATATTACGCAAGCCCCCGGGGCGCCGGGGCCGCGGTGAACCAGCTCGACGTGGTGGTCCTCTCCGCGCTGGAAGTGGATACCAGTTTTAACGTGAACGTCCTGACCGGATCCGACGGGATTATCCGGGGCGCCATCGGGGGCCACCAGGACACCGCCTACGGGGCCTCCGTATCCATTGTGGTGTGCCCCCTTACCAGGGGGAGGATACCCTGCATCGTTGACCATGTGGGAACCATCGTTACCCCGGGAAAGACCGTGGATGTCATTGTTACCGAGCAGGGGGTGGCGGTGAATCCTGAACGGCCGGATCTGCGGGAACAATTCCGGGCCGCGCGGATCCCCCTGCGGGACATCGGGGAACTGCGGACAATGGTAGAGACCCTGGTAGGCAAACCCCGGCCGGTGGAATTTACCGACAAGGTGGTAGGGGTAGTTACCTACCGGGACGGAAGCGTCATCGATTATATTCATCAGCTGCGGTAGCGGTCTTGTATGGAGCTTCGTTACGGGCATCCCCTGGGCGGGGAAGGGCTAACCCGGCTTAAGCAGTTTCTCCGGGAAAACGGCCTCAGCTACGATGAGCGGGCCGTCTTTTCAGTCTGCGCCGTAGAGGGGGACGCCATTATCGCGGCGGGTTCCCTGGACGGCCGGGTCCTCAAATGCATCGCCGTTTCCCCCGCTTTCCAAAAGGAGGGGCTTGCCGCGATCATCCTGACGGAGCTTATCAAGGAAGCGGGCCGGCGGGGTCTCTTCCACCTGTTTCTCTTTACCAAACCGGAAAATGAGGAACTTTTCGGGAACCTGGGTTTTTATGCCGTCGAAAAAACCGGCAGCGTCCTTTTGATGGAAAACAAGCGGGATGGCATAGCCCGCTTTGTGGCGGCCCTTCCCCGCCCTCCCGCGGAATTTTCCCCCGCCGGCGCGGTTATTGTGAACTGCAACCCCTTTACCCTGGGCCACCGCTACCTGATCGAAAGCGCCGCCGCCCGCTGCGGGGCGCTGTATGTTTTTGTGGTTTCCGAAAATTTAAGTTTTTTCCCCGCCGATATTCGCTATGAACTGGTCCGCAAAGGAATTGCCCATATTCCCCATGCCTATCCCCACCCCACCGGGCCCTACCTTATTTCCGCGGAGACCTTCCCCGATTATTTTTTCCGGGAATCCCTGTCCCCCCGGGACCTGAACATGGAACTGGATCTGCGGATCTTCGTGAATCATTTCGCCCTGCCCCTGGGGATTAGCCGCCGTTTTGTGGGAACCGAACCGCTGGATCCGGTAACCGCCGCCTATAACCGCGGCATGCGGGAGCTTCTCCCCCCCTCCGGCATTGAGGTCGTGGAAATTCCCCGGCTTGAAATCGGAGGAAAACCGGTGAGCGCCGGCCGGGTGCGGGAACTGCTGCAAAACGGCGATCTGGAGGGAATCCGGCCCTTGGTGCCTCCCGCAACTTTTGAGTACCTGGCAGGTTTCTGGGGGAAGGGGACCGGGCATGGAGGATAGGGAATATTTTGAGGGCTGCCCTCCGGCGGGGCTGGAAGAGGTCCTGGCCGAACGGGAACGCCGCGCCCGGCGGCAGGAGGAACTCCTTGGGCGGTACCGGGACCTCTCCGGCGGGGAACATTCCCTGCTTTCCCTGACCCTTAACATACCCGGCGGGTACAAGCGTTTTCCCCTGGCGGACCGCTGCTTCCATGAAGAGGCGCGGGTTGTTAAAATTTACCTGGAAACGGAGCAAATCCCCGTCATCCATGAGGAATATACCGAAAGGGCGGCCGGTTACGCCGGCTTCATCTGCGCCGGCGCGGCCCCCCGGGGGATCAAAAAACTGGCGGAATCTATAGAAGATACCCACAGCCTGGGCCGGCTTTTTGACATCGATGTGCTGCAGGCAAGGGGCGGCAAACTGTCCCGGCTGGACACGGGAAGGGCCCGCCCCTGCCTTATCTGCGAAAAACCCGCCTTTGTCTGCGCCCGGAGCGGGGCCCACAGCCGGGAGGAGCTGAACCGGGCGGTAATCGGCATCATGGAAGGCTTTACCCGGGAACGGCTGGGGGATATCGTCGGCGCCGCGGCGCTGCGGGCCCTCTTGGGGGAGGCGGCGGTTACCCCCAAACCCGGCCTGGTTGACCGGGCAAACAACGGCGCCCACCGGGACATGGATTTTTTCAGCTTTATCGATTCAACCGCCGCCCTGCTCCCCTGGTTCCGGGACTGCGCCGTGGCGGGATACCTGAGCGCCGGCTCCGGGGGGAAAGACCCGGAGGCCCTGTTCAGGTCCCTGCGGCAGCCGGGCAGGGCCGCGGAACTCCTGATGGGGCGGGCCGCCAAAGCCAATACCCACCGGGGCATCCTTTTTTCCCTGGGGGTCCTGAGCGCCGCCTACGGGAGGCTGTACCGGGCGGATGAACGGCCCGCCGCCGGGGCGCTTTTAGAATTCGCCGCCCGCATGACCCGGTCCCTGGCGGATGATTTTTCCTGCCCCGGCCCCGCGCCTTCCCACGGGGAGGCGGCCTACGCGGAAAGCGGCATCAGGGGGATCCGGGGGGAAGTGTCCGCGGGCTTCCCTACGGTCCGGGACTGGGGCCTCCCGGTCCTGCGCCGGCTCCTGGCCGAAGGCCGCGGCATGAACGATGCCGGCCTGGGCGCCCTGCTCCACCTTATCGCCCGCACGGAAGACACCAACATCCTCCACCGCTCAGACCGGCAGAGCCTTGCGGCGGTACAGGCCGGAACCGCCGCCTTCCTCGCCGGGAATCCCGGCATGGAGGAAATGAAACAACGGGCCGCGGAAATGGACCGGGACTTCACCGCCCGGAACATCAGCCCCGGCGGCGCGGCGGACCTGCTGGCGGTTTCGATTTTCCTCCATGTGCTGGAATCGGGTCCCGGCGGCGCCGGGTGACGCGGCGCCTCTTGCCCATAGGAACCAGGCTCTGCCCGCCTTAGGCTTTTACCACGATATTTACCAGTTTGTCCGGCACGGTGATAAGTTTCACCACCGTCTGTCCCTCAAGCCACTTGAGGACCCCCGGCAGATTCCGGGCCTCCTGTTCAAGGGCTTCCCTGCCGGTTCCCGCGGGGGCGGTAAATTTATCCCGGATCTTGCCGTTCACTTGGACGACGATAGTTGCCTCCCTTTCGGCGGTGAGCCCTTCGTCGTATTCCGGCCAGGGGGATTTGGATATTGATTC
>JAITRD010000252.1 GCA_031288575.1 Treponema sp.
CGGGAAGAAAGCGGGAATTTTCCTGGGCCAGGGCCCTGCGGCGTTTCAGTACCGCCAAATGGGATTCCACCCCCAGGGCCTTTTTTTCAAGCCGGTCCAGGAGGCCGCTGAGGCGCTCAGGATTTTCCCGGGATTGGGCTAAAAGGGCATCATATTCCCGCAGGTCCCGGTAAAAGGTATCCTCCCTGGCGGCTATGCCCTGGGAAGGGAACAGGCTGACCCCGGAATAAAGGCTGATCAGAATAAGCCCGCCGCAGAGAAGGAAGACCAAGAACAGGCCCCCCAGGCATACATGCCTAAGGGATATCCGGGGCAGGGGCAGCCGGAAAGAAGGGGGCATTATCCCGCCTCCTTGGGCTTTTGCAGGGTTTTGCGGATGCTGTCGAGGACTCCGTTGACAAAGCGGTAGGAGTCGTCGGTGCCGAATTCCTTGGAGATGCCGATAGCTTCGTTAATAACGATGGAAGGGGGGATATCAGCTTGATACATCAGGGTATAGGTGCTCATCCTGAGAACGGCAAGATCTACCCGGTTTACCCGGGAAAAATCCCAGTTTTTAAGGTGTTCCCGGATCATATTATCTATGGCTTTAATGTTTTCAACGGTGCCAAGGATTAATAGCCGGGAAAAATCCGAAATATCCTGATCCAGCCGGGCCAGTTTTTCACATCCAATCCAGGAAAAATCCAATAAATTCCCCGGAACCGGCGATTTTTCCTGGAGCCCCTGCCTCCTCCCCGCCGCTTCCCAGGAATAAAGCGCCTGAAAAGCCAGGATCCGGCCCTTTCTACGGGATGCCACGGCAGCTACCAGGCGAGGTTGTTTTCAAAAACTTGGAAGGGATTTCCCGCCCGTAATTCCGTAATCAGCTCCTCGCTTGCCTTGGCAAACACAGTCTGCTGCCGCTGCTGGATTAGGGTCTCCCGAATATATTCCCGGACCGTCGCGCGGGATCCCAACTGGGCTATATCGTCCAAAAGAAGGTTTTTTTGCTCATAGGTTTCGGTTACTTTGATGATTTGATAGCCCCGGGGGCCCTCAATCAGCTTGGAAACCTCCCCCTGTTTGAGGGAAAAGGCGGTAGTGATGAATTCCGGCCCGACAACTTGCCGGGCCTCTTGATTCCGGGGGAGATACCCCCCGTCCCCGGACAGATACCCCGAATTGGGTATCTGCCCCCGGATAACCGCCTCGTCAAATTTTGCCGCGCTGGAACCAATCTCCCGGACCAGGCGGTCCGCCAGTTCCTTTGCCTTGGTTTTTTCTTCCGCGTTGTTGTAGGGCACCTGGATCATGGAGAAACGGACCGTATCGGGCCGGACAAACTGGCTTTTGGAGAAGGTATAGGTATCGGCTATTTCCGCTTCCGTGGGGGCTTTGACCGATTCGAGGATGTTTTGTTTTTTGGCAAGAAGATATTTTTGAACGAGCATCTGCCTGCGGATCTGATCGCGGAAAACCGCCACGTCAAGGCCCGTCTCGTTCCTCACGGCAATGGCAAATTCGGCGTCTGTCGGCTGGCGGCCTATTTGTCCCACCATATCGTTTCTCAGTTGTTGAATTTGCTGATTGACCTCGTTATCGGATATGATGACCCGGTCCCGTTCGGCAGCCTGGAGGGCAAGTTTTTCATTAATCATGCCATCCAGCACCTGGCGCCGTTCCGTGGGATTCAAGGCCCGGCCCGCTATTTTTTCCATCCGTTCAATTTCGGTACGGTATTGTTTTACCGTGATAGGTTCGCTTTTGGTTAAACGGACAATGGCGGCAGGCAGCAGGTCGTTTTGGGCAAACCCCGCATTTGCCAAGAGGATAAAAAACACAAAAAAATAAATTGATCTTTTCATATACATCCTTAATATATATACCAAACCATCTTCCCCCTTAAAAAGCAGGGCTTTTTCTTTTAAAATTTTTATATTTCCTTTATTATAGCCCATTCGGGAAAGTTTAGCTATTCCAGTACGGCCCGGATCCGGCGCACCCCCGCGGAGGAGGATTGTTCCTTCTGAATGACGAATTTTCCCAGAAGCCCGGTCCGTTCCGCGTGGGGGCCGCCGCAAACTTCTTTGGAGAAATCTCCGATAGTATAGACCTTAACCTGGGATTCATACTTTTCCCCAAAGAGCGCAATGGCCCCGGAAGCTTTGGCGGCATCCAGGCTCATAATTTCCATGGTAATTGGCAGGTCCCGTTTGATTTGCTCGTTGACTATGGCTTGAACCTCTGCTATTTCTCCGGGGGTCATGGGGGCGCCGTGGGAAAAATCAAAACGCATCCGCTCGGCGGTGATATTGGACCCCCTCTGGGCGACATGATCCCCCAAAACCTTGCGGAGGGCCTGGTGGAGCAGGTGGGTGGCGGTATGGTACTTGACCGCCATTTCTCCCTGGTCGCCCAGGCCTCCCTTAAAGACCTGCTCGCTCCCGGTCCGGGAAAGCTCCTGATGCTTTTTAAAGGCCTCCTCGAATTCGGCCCGGTTAACCGCCATCCCCTGTTCCGCCGCCAGTTCCTCGGTAAGTTCAATAGGGAAACCGTAGGTGTCGTAAAGCTTAAAAGCCAGACGGCCGGGCATGATCCTGCGGGGATCCTTTAAAAGATTGGGAAGGAGTTTTTCAAATTCATGCTCCCCCTTTTGCAGGGTTTCCAGGAATTTTTGTTCTTCCCTGTTGAGTTCTTCCAGGATGTAGGAACGGTTGTCCCGAAGCTCCGGGTAGGGGCCGCAAAATTCCTCTATTATCACTGCGGCGATAGGGGAGAGGAGGGGGCTTTCCATGCCGAGTTTACGGCCGTGCCGTACCGCCCGGCGTATGAGCCGCCGCAGCACATATCCGGCCCCCACGTTGGAGGGGCTTACCGCCCTGGGGTCCCCTAAAATAAAGACCGATGAACGGATATGATCGCTTATAATCCGGACCGATTTATCCTTTTCCCCGTCGGAGCCGTAGGCATAGGAAGAAGCCCTTTCCACCGCGGAGATGATGGGGGCGAAAATCTCCGTGTCGTAGACCGATTTTTTGCCGTTAAGGGTGGTTATGGTCCGCTCGATGCCCATGCCGGTATCCACGCAGGTACGGGTTAAGGGTTCGTAGACCCCTTCGGCGGTTTTATTGTACTGCATGAACACATCATTCCAGATTTCAAGCCATTTCCCGCAGGAACAGCCCGGCTCACAGTCCGGCCCGCAGGGCTCGGTTCCCATATCGATGAACATCTCCGAATCCGGCCCGCAGGGGCCTGTCGCGCCGGCGGGCCCCCACCAGTTGTCCGAACGGGGCCGGTAGGCTATCCGGTCTTCGGGAATGCCCAAACGTTTCCAAACCGCGGCGGATTCCTCGTCCCGGGGAACCGAATCATCCCCCTCAAATACCGTAACCCCCAGCTTGTCCCTGGGGATGCCCAGCCACCGGGGGGAGGTGAGGAACTCATAGCTCATTTCGATGGCCCCGGCCTTAAAATAATCCCCCAAAGACCAGTTGCCGAGCATCTCAAAAAAGGTCAGGTGGCTCGGATCCCCCACGGCGTCGATATCGCCGGTACGGATGCATTTTTGGCAATCAACTAAACGTTTTCCCGCGGGATGCTCCTCCCCCAGAAGGTAGGGGACCAGGGGATGCATCCCGGCGGTGGTAAAAAGCACGGTGGGATCATTGTCCGGAAGCAGGGATTTTCCCTGAATTTGGGCATGGCCCTTGGATATAAAAAATTCTATATATTTGGCGCGAAGTTCGTGGGCGTTCATGACAAAATAGTAGGGAACCGGGGCGGTCTTGTCAACGCATGGATAATGTCAGGCTTTGAAGCCGCCCTATTCATTTTGAAACCGGTTTGTTTTATAAAAATTTTTATAGTATCCGCCTAAAGCTAAAAGTTCCCGGTGGCTGCCTTCTTCCACAATGCGGCCCTTCTCAAAAACGATTATCCGGTCCGCGTCTTTCACGGTATTGAGGCGGTGGGCAATGGTGATAACCGTCGCTTTATCCATCAGGGGTTTCAGGTTTTTATATATTTCACCCTCCGTTGTACTGTCCAGTGAGGAAGCGGGCTCATCTAAAAGCAGCAGGGGAGCGCCTTTTAGTACGGCCCGGGCAATGGCGATGCGCTGCCGCTGGCCCCCTGAAATCTGCGATCCCTGTTCGCCGATAAGCGTCTCATATCCATTGGGCAGGGACTGGATAAAATCATGGATACCCGCCGTTCTGGCGGCAGCAACAATTTCTTCCCGGGAAGCTCCCGGTTTGCCGTAGCCGATGTTCACGCCGATGGTGTCATCGAAAACGGTACATTCCTGGGGCACATAGGAGGACAGGGCGCGGATATCCCCCAGGCTAAGACGGGCCGTGGGGGCGCCGAAAAGGGTAATGCTCCCCTCAGCCGGTTCATAGAGGGCTTCCAGCAGTTTCACCAGGGTGGACTTTCCGCTGCCCGAACTTCCCGCCAGGACGATATGCTCCCCCCGGCTTATTTGCAGGGAAACCCGGTCCAGGGCCTTAGTCCCGTCAGGATAGATAAAGGTAAGATCCCGGATATCTACCGCAAGGTCATGGTTCAGGCCGGGGGTGACGGTGCTGGGCCTGTCAAGTTCAGGCTTTTTGTCCAGAATTTCAAAAACCCGCGAAGCCGCTACCAAAGAGGGCTGGATCAGCAATAAAAAGGAACTTCCCGAGAGGGTTGCGTTTGCCATCACTCCCATAAGACTCGCGGCGTATACGTTGACCGCCAAATCCTGGCCGGCCTTCAATCCGAAGCTTATCCCCAAAAGAAAGGCAACGGCCTGGGCGGAAAATACGAACAGATCAATTGTGCCGTAGGAAAGGCCGTTCATAAAACGGAACTTGATGCGCCTTTTCATAATCTGCCGGCAAAGGGCCTCAAATTTTCGCCCCAGAATTTCCGTTAAAAGGAATAAACGGATGATGCTCCTGCCCCGCAGCGCTTCAAGCAGAAAATTCGCCGAAACCGAGACCTGCTCCCGGGCATCCCGTTCCAGCCTCCGTACATAGGGATTAAGCTGGACGGCCAGCAAAAAACAGACGCCGTTGTAGGCAAGGCTTATTAGGGCGATACGCCAATCGGTAATCAGCAAAAGCGCCAGGCTTACCGAAAGGACGCTGACAAAGCGTATGAGGGATACTATGGCGAAGGACTGGAATACCGAGGCTGTCCGTTCCGTATCGTTTGTCAGCCGGGTTACCATGTCTCCGGTCCTGTTTTCTCCCGCCTCGGCAAGGCTCAAATTCTGGAGATGGGCAAAGACGCCGCGGCGCAGTTCCTTTGCGCCGTAGGAACTGCCGATTCCCTGTAAGTATTTGCCCAGGGCTGCTGCCGGCGCCAGAACCAGCAGCAGGAAAAACAATATGACGGCAAACCGCACCGTGTTTTCCTCCGCCTCTTTGGTTACCAGCAGGACGAGCTGCCGGTTAAGGACCGGCGCGGCAAACAATGCCCCCATCTCGGACAGGGTGAGCAATACCCCGAGGAAGTATGTTTTCCGCATGGGCCCCATATATTCCGCCGTGCGCCGCAGAAGGGACAGGGCCTTGCGGAATCCCAATTGCTTAGGAGGAGGCATCGGAAAGGCCCTCCATCAAGGGCAGCAAACCCTGTTGGCGGCACATCTCATAATAATAAGCCTTTGCCGCAAGTAAATCCGCCGGAGAGCCTTCCTCCACAATGCGTCCCTTGTCCATGCAGTATATATAATCCAGGTTTTTGGTAACCGCCAAACGGTGGGCTACCACAACGGCCGCCCGGCCTTCCAGCAGGGGTTCCATGGCTTTTTGTACCTCCGCTTCGGTAACGGCATCCAGGGCGGAACTGGCCTCGTCAAGAAAAACAAGCCGGGCGTTTTTAAGCATTGCCCGGGCAATGGCGATACGCTGCCTCTGGCCCCCCGAAAGCCGCCCGCCGAATTCTCCCGCCTGGGTATAAATCCCTTCGGGCATGGCGGCAATCTCCGCCGAAAGCCTGGCATTGTCTATCGCCTGTGCCACCTCTTTTTCCTCCGCGCCGGGTCTTCCATAAAGGACGTTTTCATAGATGCTGGTATCAAATATGACCGCGTCCTGGGCTACCAGAGCAATTTCTTTACGCAGGGTCTCAAGCTTCAAGGTTTCCGCGGGCTGCCCGAAAAGGGTAAGTTTCCCCCGGACCGGGCGGTAAAAACCGCATATCAGCTTGACCAGGGTGCTTTTCCCGCACCCGCTGGGGCCGATAATGCCGATCCTTTGATTCCGGCCCAGTTTCAGGTTTATGCCCTCAAGAAGGGGTTCTCCTTCCGTATAAGAAAAGGCTACATCCTCTAAAACGGCTATATCCCCGTCAAAATCCAGGGATTCGGAACTTCCCTCCAACTCGGGGGGAATATCGAAGACATCGTACAAACGCTGGGACATGGCAAGGGCCTGATTATAGCTGCTGATCATCCGGTCAATGTCTCCCAGTACCTCGGCGATCAGGGCCCCGACGGCGATAAAGGAGAGCATACGCCCGACCGAAAGCAGATCGCGGTAAACCAGGAAGGTGCCGAAAACAAAGAGTACCATTATTTGCAAAAGCGATGAAAACTGCTTCACCAGGTTCATGCGGCTGTTTACCTTTTCTGTCATAACCGCCTGTTTATAGGCCGCTTCCGTGGACAGGGCGAATTTTCTGTTTATGTCCTCTTGCAGCCCGAATGATTTTACCGTGGCGATTCCGGTTAAGGCCCCCACCGCAAGGTTCATGGCTTTGCCGGTGGCCTGGGAAAGCAATTTCCGCTGATTCTGAATAGGATCCCCCATGGCCTTTACCAGCCAGATAGACAGGGGCAGGATAAGGAGATAGGCAGCCGCCAACTGCCAGGAGAGGGCGATACAGCCGCTTATGCCTATTGTTAGCTGTACAATATAGCGGGCAATATGGGAAAAATTTTCGGAAATAGAATTACATAACTGTTCCGCGTCGGAGTTGATCCGCAGGGCGGTGTCGCCGGAACGCTGGGTTTTCTCCAGAGCCGCGGTATCGCCCCTGGTCAGGGCGGTAAAGGCCCGCATCCGGATATTCAAAAACATCTTTTCTGTCGTCTTGCCCAGGATAAAAAAATGGACCGGCATTTTTACCGCATCCAGAAACACAAAGAGCAGCGTCATCGCCGCCGCAAGCCCCATGGCTTGAAACTGCCCGGATACCGCCGCGTCAACCGTATTGCCCCAGAACAGGGCGCCGAGCAATTTGAACAGGGCGGATAAACCGGAGCTTAGGGCAAGGACGGAAAGGCCCGGCCATTGGGCCCGGCTGTCCAGAAAAATCCGCGCGAGGGGGCTTCTGGGTTTCCGCGATTTTATTTTACCGGTACTCATAAGCCTTCTTTAACCAGAGGAATTGGTTATTTGCCGGACCTTTCCAGCAGGATACGGTTTGCCTTAAACATCCCTGCCTCATACCAGAGCTTAACGCCTTCGTCTTCAGGATACTTATTTACTATATATTGCTGGTTTTTTTTGAAATTGTTCTTAAACTCAGGATCTTTCAACCGGTCATAGCTTCTTACTTTCGGGGGATAATGGATCGACTTAGCCTCGCGGTTCAAAACATACCGGCAGTTCTTTTTGTGAAGCTGAATGCCGAAGTCATTGTCTTCGCATCCCCAGGTATTAAAATAATCATCAAAATAAATACTGTTTGTTTTTAAAAAATTCGCCGGCGCTGAAAAATGCAGGCTCCACAAAGCAATCCAGGGCGCCGGCCAAAGGGATAAATCATCCCCGTGTTCCCGGTATAGGGATTCTCTGCCGTCTATCATGTTCCTTTCGTGCATTTTAACCACGGCGTCCTCGACGGAATTCCCGTCCACAATTTCGCGCATTTCGTTCAAGTCCGAATCCTTGTCCATGCCGTAAACATATCCGATAACAACCTCATTCCCCGAACCCTTGGCATGAATGTCAAAATGGCGCTGAAGGCAGTTTTTTTCAAGCAAAACGCCGCAGTCGATAAAAAGGCATATTTTCCCGTTTGCGTTCCGTATCCCCATGTTGCGGGCGGCGCCCGGGCGGAACCCGCGATCATCCTGACGGAAATACCGTACCGCCGCCGGTATGGCAGGGGATTTTTTGTCCAAATAGTCCTTTATATTTTCCGGCGAGCCGTCATCGGCAATAATGATCTCAAAATTATCCGGGGGATAATTTTGGTTCCGCAGGGAATTTAAAGTCATGCCAATTTCTTTTGTGTTGTTATAAACTGGTATGATTACGGAAATATCATTGCTCATAAAGCCTCCATTAATTCACTGCAACTAAAGGGTCTAAGTATATTCTATATCCGAAGGCATGTCAAAATAAATTTTAACAAAAAATTGAGGCTTGTTTCATGGTTATGCGCGTCTATGTCATCCTCACTAACCCGGCGGCTACGGCAGGGGGATGTCGTCATAGCGGCCTGAGTTGTTCCAGTAGGTAAGGCCGTTGTTTCCCGCGTCCCGTACCCCTTCGGCCTGGAGGCGTACATAATCGCTGTTATAATATTTCCGGTCATAGGAAACGTTGAGGTAAAAGGCCTGGGCATAGGGCCGGACAATGACCTGGCCCCGGGCAATCCGCGCGGTGCGCTGGGTTCCCAGGTAATAGATCCGGTAGGGCCGCAGTTCCGGCGGGGTCTGGGCGAGAAAGTTCTGTTCAAAGTGGCTGGGGTAATACATGGGGCAGATTACGTCCACATAGGGGGCCATAAGCTCCACTTCCTGGCCGGTCCGGGCGCCGGTCCGGTACCAGCCGTTAGCGCCGTAAATGTCCACCGAAATGGGGGCCCTTAGGCGGGAGCGGACGTGGTTCAAAAAGGAAAGGATGGCGCTTTCCATGTCCATGCCCTGCTCCTGCCAGCGGTACCTGGCGTCGGAGAGGTTTGTCCCGTCGGTGGGAAAACGGATATAGTCAAACTGAATCTCGTCAAAACCCCGCTCGTGGAGTTCCTCCGCGATGGCCGCGGTATATTCCCAGACCTCCTCCGCATAGGGGTCCACCCAGCGTTCATCGTAATAGGTCCGCAGAATTTCGTATTCAGGATCGCTGTCCGGGAGGATCTCGGCATCGCCGCTTTGACCGGCCGCCCCGGGGGACGTTTTTTTCCGCCGGACATCATAATAGCCCACCCAGGGTTTATTGTTCCGCCTGTCCCAGACCGCCAGCTTCCCCCCGCCTTTCCGGGCCAGTTCCGGGTCTTTAAAAACCACGATCCGGGCGGTGGTATAGATGCCCTGGTTCTTCATGGTTTGCAAAAGCGCGTCAATGTCCACAGGCCGGAATACCCGGCCGGTTTCGCTGATGGCAGGATTCCGGGGGGTGAACCGGAGGCGGCCGTAATCATCCTTCATGTCAATGACCACCATGTTCAGGGCCCTCTCTTTGATGATATCCAGGTAGGCTTTGAGGGAAGCATCGTCCATGGCATGATTGACCGGAAGATACAGGCCCGCCCGGCCCGCAGCCTTTGACACGGAGGAAACGACCGGGGCGGAGGGGGATTCCGCCCCGGACAGGCGGAGAATTTCCCCTTCCAGCAGCCACAGTTCGGAAAGGCTGATGACCTCCGAATCGGGACGGAAGATATTTTCCCGGAACATAAGGCAGTAGGGCTTAATCTCCAAATTTTCCGGAATGGTTCTGATAAATTCGATAATGTCCGACCGGCGCCGGAAATGGGAGGGAGCCAGGGGAAGGCTGCCGGCGGGACGGTAAAGGCCGGGATATTTTAATTCCGCTACCGCCCCTTCCTGCACAAAACGGATAGACCCCGCGCCAATGTCCAGGGAATCTACGGTCCCGAAATCAGCGTCATCCGACCAGAGGGGCACGAAACGTTTTCCCTCCCAGTCCAGGCGGTACAAACGGCGGCGGAAGGTTTGGGCCGCGTAGATCACCGGCAAAGCCCCTGTTCCGGCCTCCGTTTCTCCCCCCGGCTTGGGAAGAACCGCGGCAATATCCGATACCTCATCGGGGTTATCGGTGGTTTCCAGCTTTTCAAGCCCCCGGCTCAGTTCCGTCCACCGGGCGCCGGGTTTTCCGGGGTTGATATAGTGGACGCCGTAAATGCTGTGGGAAAGAAAAACCGTAAGTTCCGGCAGGTCCGCCGCCGCGACAGCCTTAATGCCGTTGGTTCTGTAGGGGGGCGCGCCGAGGTTTTCCCAATTTTTGCCCGCATTCCGGGTAAGAAAGACCTGATCCTTGGTGGCGCATACCATGATCTCCGGATTTCCCGGGTGTATTTCCAGATCCTTTATTTCCTGAATCAGGGGGATAAAGGACTTTTTCCCCCCTTCGTAAATCTTAATTGTCTTGACCGGAAGCCCCTCGTTCCGGTTCTCCCAGGTAAATAAATCGGAGGAAACCAGCACCCCCTTCCCGCTGAGGATTCTCCAATAACCCCCGCCCTGCAGGATCTTGTGGACCGTTCCCCCCGACCAAAGCAGCCGGGCTTCCCCCCCGGAATCGATGCCGTATAGGCCCTTATCCGAACCTATAAGGAGGAGCCACGGCCTTTGAACCGGCGCCGCGTCTTTTTGAGCGCAAAGGAGGGCCGGAAAAATGAGGCAAAGACAAAGGAAAAATCGCAGTTTCACAATGAGAGGTTTTTAAAACTATTCAGGTTAAATCCGCTAAACTTTCGCATAATTTCAGGAAATAAGTCTTTCTTGAAGGGATCCCTTGCGGGGATTGTAATTGCCCGGCCGTTTTTTTGCTGCCCCTTCCCCGCCTTATCCATATTCCATCTATTTAATAACATATTCATCACCTCCGATGAATTGGTTAACAAAAGAAGCCAGAGCTCACCGTATATAACTTCCTCTAATGGGCTGGGAGTCTCTTTATTATATTATTAGGGAAAAAATTAAATCAAGGGTACAAAAAGGATTATTCCCATGCAAAGGGCACCGCCTTTTGGGGAAAGGCCCGATGGGGATGAGGCTGTCAATGAGTTCCCGGCTTTTTACATACCCCTATTCCACTTTAAACTTCGACACTTCCCGGACCAACACGTCGATGTTTTCTTTGTTCTCCCCGCTGATGGCGTTAACCCGGGTTACCGCCACGTTGATCTGCTCCGCCCCGGTGGCCATAGGATGGGTTATAGAAAACCGGGCCGGGCTTTACTCCGGTTTGACCGGTTTTTCGAATGGAGGCCGCTATGGACATTCCGGAACTGGTTCTGAAAAACGATGACCAGCGGGTTATCCTC
>JAITRD010000008.1 GCA_031288575.1 Treponema sp.
GCGCTTCAGAATGTCCGGGGTTTCTTTTCCCTGGAATACCTTAACCACCAGGTTTCCCCCCGTAACGAGGGCCCTTTCGGCGTATTCCAAAACGGCCTCCGCCAGGGCAAGGGACCGGAAGGTGTCCACGGAACGGTTGCCGGTAGTCGCCGGGGCGGCGTCGCTCATTACCAGGCGGTAGGGGCCCCGGGCCAGGAGGGTTTCCCGGGTCTCCGCCGCGGTAATGTCCCCCTGAATAAAAAAGAAACGGTCCCCCTCAAAAAGGCCCCGGTCGTATTGCCGGGAAAGGGGGGAAAGATCCGCCGCAGCGAGAAAGGCCCCGGCCCCCAGCTTCCGCAGGGTATAAAGGCTCCAGCTCCCCGGGGCCGCCCCCAGATCCAGGACCTTAAAAAGAGCTTCTTCCCCAGGAACCTTTGCCGGGGACGCCGGGCTTTTATTCCCCCCCCGGGGCCGCAGCAGGCCGAATTTCTCGTCCAGCTCCCGGAGTTTATAGACCGAACGGGCAGGATACCCCTCTTTTTGGGCCTTTAGGGACCAGAAATCAGGTTTTTCGTAGGACCCCACTACAATACCGCCCCGTTACTGTTTTCTAAGGTAGGGCTTTCCTTCCGGGCTATACCTCGTGTAGAATAGCTCATGAGTCAGAAGTATACCCGGAGGCTCGAAAAAATTGAAGCGGTGCTTCGGGATTGGCTGCCGGAGCAGCCGGATCTTCATTGGATAAAAAGAATTTTTCCCGGGCTTGAAAATCCCCCGGCTTCTGATCTCGTCCAATCCCTAACCGGTCCCGGCCGGGACCTCCTGGACCGGGGCGGAAAACGGTGGCGGCCCCTGCTCATGACCCTGGTTTGCGAAAACCTCGGCGGGGGGGACACGGCCCTGCCCTTAACGCCCCTGGTGGAATTTTCCCATAGCGCCAGCCTCATCCATGATGACATTGAGGACAACTCCGAGGAACGCCGGGGAAAGCCCGCCCTTCACCTGCTTTACGGCACCGATACGGCTATTAACGGGGGGTGTTTTATGTATTTTCTGCCCCTGGCCTGTATCAGCCGGTGGCAGGCCCCGGCGGAACAAAAAAACCGGATATTCGCCCTCTGGGGGGAGTATATGCGGCGGCTCCATTTGGGGCAGGCCCTGGACATCAAATGGCACCGGGATTTTTCTTCCCTTCCCGCGCTGGAAGATTATGACCGGATGTGCCGCCTCAAGACCGGCTGCCTGGCCCGGCTCGCGGCGGTTCTGGGGGTCTATGCCGCGTCCTGGGGAGCGCCCCGGGAATCCCCCCGGGAAGATAATGAGCCGGAGTTGACTTTGGGGCAGGCGGCGGAAAACCTGGGGCTCGGCTTTCAAATTTTGGATGACGTAAAAAACCTAAGCTCCGGAATTCCCGGCAAAAAACGGGGGGATGACGTGGTGGAGGGCAAAAAAAGTTTGCCCGTGCTTTTGTATTTGCACCGCCATGGGGAACGCCGGGACTGGGCGGCCCGCTGCTTTTCCGCGGCCCGTGCCGGGGGAACCGGCGCCCCGGAGGTGGAAGAGTTTATCAAAACGCTGGAAGCCGACGGAGTCCTTGGGGAAGCCCGGGAGCGGGGGCTTGCGCTTATCGGAAAGGCCCGGGACAGCTTTATTGAAGTTTTCGGTACCGGGGAAGAGGGGAATTTACTCGCCGGATTGGCGGATTTGATCAGCTAAAAGGAATTATCATGCAGGACATGGTAGAAGCGGAAATATGGACCATCGCCCATACGGACCAGGGGGACGCGGTATTGATACGCCCCCTGGGGCTGGATCTTTCGGTTCCGATCTTTGTCGGCCACTTTGAGGCCCAGTCGATACTCATTGGTTTGGGCGATATGGTTATAAAACGGCCCCTTACCCATGACCTTCTTCTGGATTTAATGGACCGGACTGGTTTTGTGCTGCTGCGGATTGAGGTATATGACCTAAAAAACAATACCTTCTACGCCAGGCTGTCCTGTTCCGGGAGCGGCTTTTCCGAAAAGGCCCCCCTGGTTTTAGAAGCCCGGCCTTCCGATGCCTTTGCCCTGTCGGTGCGCCGTAAATGCCCGATTTTTATCTCCCGGAAGGTAGTGGATATGGCGGGGGTTCCCCTGGATCTTTTTGCCGGCGGGGCGGAAGAACCGGAGCCGGAAACCCCCGAAACTCCTCCCCCGGAAAGCGAGGAGCCCGGCGGCTCCGAAGAGCACCGGGACCTGCGGCGGGAATTAAACCGGGCCGTTGCCGCGGAGGAATACGAACGGGCCGCGGAAATCCGGGATATGCTCCTCCTCTTGGAAAAAGAAGAGGGAAAAATGCCATAAATGCGGGTCCTTAAGAAATTGGGGGCTATTATAATCCATAGAAATACCGATAAAATAATGGTAATTCTATGAAAAAGTTGGTGGTTTTTAGAGTTGGGATCTTCCTCAGGATGCTTTTGTTCTGCTTCTTGTGTTTCTTGGCATATTTCATTCCCCCGGGAGGGCTTTTCTCCTTTGCCGCGGCGGTAAGGAATCAGAAGATATCCGAAAGGATAAACGGCATGGGAGGCGCGGCCTACCCTGAAACCAGTATCGCCGCGGAGGTTCTTAATGCGGAGCTGGCGGGAATGGGGCCCGCAATTTCCGGCATTCCCGAACCGGATGAATACTCCCGGCCCAAGATGCTGCTCCACACCCTTTACAAGGTGCGCCA
>JAITRD010000054.1 GCA_031288575.1 Treponema sp.
TCTGTTTATATTCAGGCGGATTTATCTTATATCCGTTACACGGATATTCATTTGAGCAGTATTTTTGATTATTATACCCGCAAAATCCTGCCCGGATTGTCCGGCTTTTTTCGTGAGCACAAAGATTACAGCCTGGGCCATGCTTATTTTTAGTTGTTTTCATATCAGCCCTCTTTTATCTGTTCGTTTTATCGGTGCGGATGTATCAACATTTTCTCTTTCAATTTCTTCATCGACTTTCAAAGTTTCCTGGCGGATAATATACGCTTTTAGGTTTATGTCTTCCCGGTCAGGTTCGTTTGCTATTTTTTTTTCTTTATTTTTATTAAAAGAAATAATAGCAATATCGTCATTTAGAATAACCGGAATACCATAGACCTGTTTCCCCGAATAATAGCGGAGCCCCCAGGCTCTGGCGGTTACGACACGGTTTTTCATTTTTTTCTGTTTCATTTATTCATCCTCCTCATAGTTATATTTAGCCTTGCCGTCAATGACTTTTTGGCATTTCAGGATCGCCATGTTTGCATAATTCGCAATATCGGCCAGGTGATTGATTAGATTTTTCATATCGGTTTCAAGATCATCCGTACCAATATCAGAGACAACATTCAGATTGTCTTTGATCTTTCCGAAACAATAGTTAAGGTTTATATTGGTCCAACCGCTTCTATACGATTCATGTTCTTTTAATCGTTTTACCTGTTCCTTTATCGATACCTGGAACATTGTTGAATACTTGTCAAAATCTGGAATAGTTTTTTCTATTTCATCCAACGTCATTTTAATTATCATTAAATCAGCGGATATACGCCATGTAATGTAATTGGCCAGGTTTTCGTTTTTCATTTCTTCATAAATGGCTATTTTTCCGTCAAGATGTTTTAATAATTCTTTTATATCAGATGCCACAATTCCGTCCATGGTATACGATAAGGAAAGCCCCAGGGCTTTCCTTAATTTGTTCAAATCATGCAATGAGTAACGTTCCCGCTTATCATTTTCAATGGCCGATATTTTAATCGGAGATATTCCCGATAATTCCGATAGGCCGATTAATGTTAATCCTTTATCTACCCTGGCCCATTTTATTCTTTTCCCAATACCTTCAGGGTCTTTAGACAACGGTTCCATTTCCACGTTATACCTCCAGGCAAAAGAGCCAATTCAAAAAATTGCTATAGCATGATTCCCTTATGCTTCTCTTTTCATCATGGCATAATTCGCTAGCAGGGCAATCGGCACATTTTAAGTCCATAAAGTCAAAAGTACTGTTAATAAATGTCAAGCTCTCCCTGCCGTATGTTTTTGCCAATTTCTCCAGTTTCCGGTATTTCTCCGCCGGTATTGGTATCATTAACGATACTGTCTGGTTTTCCATCATAATTAACAATTCTCCCGCCAAAGATTTTTTTTATTAAGTGGACATCGTGGGCTAATTTTAGCCCACGATTTTTTAAAATGTCCATTTCTTCAGGACTGTAATTAACAAGTTTCCCGTCCGGCCCTTTATCTTCGCAATACACCCAGCCCGATTCCATGGATAGAGCAACCTCCTGGTTTAATTCGGCGCTGTTTATATACCAAAAACCGGGCCGGTATTCCTTAGACATTATCAATCCTTTTGTGGATAAGGCTTATAATATCCAGGGCCGCTTCTTTTTTTATTTCGGCTATCCGGGACTGTTCCGCATCCGGTCCTAATTCTTTTATGCGGTTATTAACGGCCGTAACGTAGGTATAGATTTCGTCAAAAATGTCATGGACATCTACCTGCTTATGTTCCACGGACATCCGTTCTACCGGGGCCGCCGGAGGCCGTGGTTTAGTTTCTTCTTCCCTCTTTTCCGCTTCAGGGGGAGGCAGGGCGGGGTCTATTTCTCCGGCCGGTTCCGCTGGCGGTATATCCGCCGGATATTCCGCTGTATCCCCTTCCGGCGGCATTTCTTCCGGTGTTTCTTTTGGTTTATTACCTCGGTAGTCTTTTATAACAGCCCTGGCGGCGCTCATGGTCCCGCCGGTGTTTATTATGTACTGTACCAGCATGGGCACGTCTTCATTTTTTGCGGCCCGAATAATGTCCAAAACGGACGTTTCCAGGGTGGATGTGTCGATGCCTTTTTCCTCTGCGATTTTCCGCAATTTATAAGCGGCAATGTGGCGGGAAACATATACTTCACCTTTGGATAATTCCGCCGCTACTTCCCGCTGGGTGAAACCGTTTTGGGTCATCAAAAAAATACCCCGCTCCCGTTCCCTGGCGGTCAGGTCATTTCTTTGCATGTTTTCGATTAGCTGAATTGTCAGCCTGTCTCCCGAAACAAGCATGGCGTTAATGTGCGAAAAATCGTCTCCGTTTTCCGTAAGGTAGCGGCAAGCCTTAACCCTGCGGTGCCCCGCTATCAATTCAAAGCGGGGGGAACCGTCATCGGCGGGGGCGGCCGGCTTAACCAAAACCGGTTCCAATAAGCCGTTTTTCTTTATAGACTCCGCCAATTCTTCAATTCCGGTATAATCTTCCCGGACATTCCCGGTTTCAATCAGGTCAGATATACTAATTACACGAGCAATCGAAGCCCCTTCCATTTTAGCCATTTATCGCCTCCTTGGTGATTGCGTCCACAAACCGGTCAAGTTTGTTTTTTACGGCCGCCTGTAAAGCATAATTAATATCGGACGTTAATTTTTTTAGTGATTTAACGTAGGGGATAGGCTCCGCCATAAGATATTCCCCGAATTCCGCCCGGTATTCTTCATAAATTCCGGGAAGGTTAGTTTTTTCGTTAAAGGCATTGACACACACAAGCGTTTCCGTTTCGATGTAGCATTGCTGTAAGGTGCGGAAATATAATTTTGTTGCCTCCAGGTCTATTCGGGAACACGTACCGGGAATAATCAGCACATCGGCCGCAAAAACGGCGTTCCGGGTGTGGGCTCCCCAATATCCGGGGGGATCAATGATTATATAATCGTATTTTTCCGTATACCCGGCTCTTTTCAGGTTAATTTTTAATTGACGGTCCATAATGTTGTTAAGCAACATATTTTTTAGATCGCCGGGGATAATATCTATATATTCCATTGCGGGATATATCCCTTTGAAGTTTTCCCCGGTCCCCGATAAAAAAGACATAGATGTAAAATCCTTTAGGACCTGACCGAATACCCCGGACAAGGCCATGTTAGAATCAGCATCAAAGAGTAAAACATGCTTTTTCCGGGCGGCCAATAGTATAGCCGTAACGGTTGCAAGGGTTGTTTTTCCGGTCCCACCCTTCCAGTTTGAAAATGTTAGTATCATAGAGCCTCCTATAATTCTAGAACGGTACTGTTTCTCCGGTTTCCGGGTCCGTTTCATACCCGGTTGCGGCCTTATCTTTTTCCCCTTTCGGGAAACTTAAGAGCGTAATATTATCAATAACAATAGTAATATCATTACGTTTTACATGGTTGCTATCTTCCCATACGTTTTGATTTAGCTTCCCCTCAATCCCTATCAGCTTCCCCTTGTTCATGTGTTTTTGCATGGCCTCGGCATACCTACCCCATACGGTACACCGGAAAAAATTGGGCTTTTCTATCCATTCTCCATCTTTTTTGTATGAATCATTAACGCATATCGAAAAGTGCATACAGGCTGTTCCGCCAACCGTGTATCTTAATTCCGCATTAGCGGCAATGCGGCCGATAGCGGTGTAATGGTTAATCATTGCCATTTTAACCCTCCCGATAATTTTCCCATGCTGTATCGATGGCTACATAAATATCCACCAATATAGAGCCAATTAATTTATGTTGAAAAATCCCATAAATTAAATGAAAAATAGATAAGAAAAACATTTGTCGAGATATAACCAGGCTATGAATAAAATATCTAAAATAGTTTTTAACTTTTTTCATTTTTGTCTCTATATTTTTGTAGTGAAAATAATATCCGCAATTATCAGGATCACATTTTTTTGTAGCGTATGGGCATCCGCCTTTACCGCAAAAAAATTCATTCCAATTTCCACCGGCGGCCTCTAATTTATCGCCCTGCTTAATTATGGCCTCTTTGTATTCATTAAAGGTTTCAATTTCCGGCAAAAGATCGCCTATATTATCAATGTCAAATTGATCACATCCGGCGGCCTTTAATTCCGCAATAGATTTTATACCCGCTTGAGCCAAAATAAATTCGGCCGCCTGGGTGCTATGATAACGGTTTAGAATTCCGGCGGAATAAGCTATACCGCAAGTTAAGCCGTCTTTTCGGGCCTTGGTGATAGCCTTTTCTTTTTCTTTTGCTGATATTTTGTACCCAGCCCAAAAGGAAATAAGATTATGCGCCCCTTCTCTTTCATAGCCGTAACAATCAATCAACTTTGCCTCTTTGAGGGTGTAATCTTTGTTGTGTGTCTTTTCAAACCATTTCCAAAAAACATCAATAATTTTTTCCATTTCCGCCTTGTTCATTATGCGCTTCTCCTTTCGTAGTTTTCCGGGATTGATACATGCCAATTTTCGGCATAAGCCTTTAAACCCGAATCCGCTATAGCCAGCCAATCCAAAACATCTTCCCGCCGCCAGCATTTCACCCCGCCTAAAAATTGATAATTGCGGCCGCAACAGGGCTGTAAAAATAATTTTGACCTGTAAGTCGGAAATGCCGCCCCGCCCTTGAGGGATACTGCGGTTTTTAGATTGATCCAATCCGGCAGGTTATCTATTCGTTTTTGTTTTTGTATATCAATGCGTAGCGCTTGTATTTCCTGGGTAAGCGTGGATATGGCGATAGAATAACCCTGTAAGACCATTTCTAATTCCGTGGAGGTCATAAGGCATATTCCTTTCTAATTATTTCCAAGCGGGTATTTATCCAGGTTTCCAAAACTACCATTTCCCCCCGGATCATGACCGGGCCGCCGCCGGTTTTTTTCAAGGCTTTCCATATCGAGACGGAGCGGATGCCGGAATCAAGATCGGCGTCAAAGAGACTCCGGTACTTAATCCCGGCAATGTAAACCGCCGCAGGATTAGTCTTTGAAAAAAGGGCGGCCATTTTTATTTTTCCCCTCCGGGTTTTTTAATTTTCTTGAAGAAAGGTATTAGCCTGGTTAGATCGCCGGGATGGGCGGGGTCAAAAACCACCCTGTATTCAAAATATCCTTTATCGGCAATTTTCCGGCATTGAGAGTCTCTATTGTGGAAACGGTAACTCAAATTATCCACCGTAAACCATTTTTCTGTAACAACAGAATCATAGATTTCTTTTTGCGCCTTTGTTAAATCGGTTTCGTTTTTCATTTTTCCCCCCGGTCTTTATGGGGCTGGGCCTTTTTCAAAGTTGAGCCGCAATAAGGGCAATGGTCTTTGTCATTTTCGATGATTATATCCTCAATATGAAAATGTTCGGCACAATTTTCACACTTAAAATAAATCGGATTAGCCAGGTATGATTTTTTTAACTGCCTGCATTGTTTCGATAACGGAATTACGCCGTTCATTTTGTTTTTTAATTTGACATAAAAATCGGCTAACAGTTTTCCGATTTCCGGGTATTCTGCCTGAAGGGGGCCGGAAATATCTATAGCCCCATCGATCAAAAGAATCCGCTCCTTAGACATATTTAGCCTCTTCATACAGACCGGAAAAATTAGCGAGAACCGCATATCCCGCTATGTCGTCATTTTCATAAAATCCGCAATCGCCATTTTCCCATTCTCTCCAAAAACATTCTCTTTGTTTTTGGTTTAATAAAGTACGTCCGGCAAGCATGGCGATAGCCGCATCCCATGGGCTGTACAGTTTTACCGGTTTACCATCTTTTATCTGGCAATCTCCGCAATTTCCCTGGGCACATTCCCCGCATGGGTCCGGGACCGCCGGGGGATCATCGGGGAGCTTGGCGGCGTTTAGGGAGTTAATGACGGCGGTTTTATGGTCTTGATTATCCGGGTCAATCCCAATAAGGCAGATCGGGTCCGGCCTGGGGCGGACCACCACGGACACGGAAACCCGCCCATCCTCTTCCGGCGGCCAGATTTCGATGCAAGTAACGCCGATACTTGCGGACTCCAGGGCATTAGTGACTCTTTGTAGGGTCGTGTGTTCTTTCATAATTTTTATCCCCCTTTGAATTTGATAACTTCCCAATGAGAATATTCACTCTGCCACCACATCTTTGGCGTTTTTTTTGGTTAAAATGGTCATACCCTCACCCCCCTATGCCGCCGGACCGGGGTCAAGTTTTTTTAACCGGGGGCAAAGCCCCAGGCCGCCATACGCCTCTTCATGCCGGCGGAAATTATCTTTATGGATACAGCCGGCACAACCCTGGCAATCAATACCACGTTCTCCCCTACCCCATTCCAGGAAAATCGGAGGATCGTTTAGGGTATAGGTTTTGTTCATGCCTGGGCTCCCATGGCGGGGACCGTCCCGGTGCCGTTGAACAGGGGGGCATCCGGCCCCACAAGGCCGTAATCCGCCCTAAGCGCTTCCTGGGCCCGGACCATGGCCTCGGTCTGGTAGATAACGTCATCCTGGCTCTTTTCGCTTTCCAATTGCCGAAAGATAGCCAAAAGGGTTTTTTGCTTTTCCGTCAACTTCATGGGTTTACCTCCTATCTAACATAAGACAATAATAGCCTAACAAAAAACGATTGTCAACTATTTTTTCGTTTTTTGTTAGATTTTTCTTGATTTTTTTTTAAGTTTTGGGGGATAATAAAAGCATGAAAAAACGATTGAAATTATTTAGAAAATCGCTCGGTCTTACCCAAGGCGAATTTGGGAAAAAGATCGCAATGTCCGATGTGGCAATTTCGCACATGGAATCTGGGCGGACTGCTCTTTCTGGGCAAAATATCAAACTGATTTGTCTAACCTTTGGGGTCCGGGAAGAATGGCTCCGGGAGGGCAAAGGAGAGATGATGGACGAGGGGGTCACGCTATCTGGGCGGGAACGCCACCTCCTTGAACTGTTCTACAAATTATCCCCCAAGGCCCAACAAATGGTTATCGAATACACCGAAAAACTTTTAGCTGATGAAAAAGCCCTACGAGGGGAAGAACCGGAAACCGAAAAGGGGGAACGGAGGGCGGATACATCGGAAAAGCCGGTTTAACCGATAGTTGGACGGGATTTTACCGGGGGATTAAGCGGGAAAAGACAGTTATTTTTCCGGGATGGAAATAGGAGGTAAGCATGGACGATCTGGTAAATTTCGCTTATGAAGGGCGGGAAGTCCGTACTTTCATGCGGGATGGGGAGCCTTGGTGGGTTGGAAAGGACGTGGCCGAGGTTTTGGGGTATGCAAGCTCAAACATGGTTCAAATTTTTTCCCATGTTCCCGGTGAATGGAAGGGTAGCAATCCGATTGCTACCCCCAGCGGTGTGCAAAATATGCTTTGCCTATCCGAGCCGGGCCTCTATTTTTTCCTAGGGCGCTCCAATAAGCCTACCGCTTCACCTTTTCAAAAATGGATAGCCGGGGAAGTTATTCCGTCAATCCGTAGGACCGGCTCCTATAGCTTGCCGGGGGCTATCCCTCCCCAGGCCATGACCCCGCAGATTGCGGGGGGTATAAATATAAGGGTTATAAGCCATGATTATAACCTTATGGATGCCCTGTGGCTTTATTCCATCGGGATAGCCAGCCGGAAAGACCTGGTCCGGTTCCGCCTGGGGGCCGCCGTAGAACCATCGGAAAACGAGCTGCGGGTGGACCCCCTTTGCCTATGGTGGGCCAGGCAGATTTCCGCCCTGCGGCAATTAAGGACCCTGCCGGATACGGATTTTCCCCTTACCGGGACAAACCTGGAGGGTATTATACTGAGTGGGAAGAAGGGTATGAAGGGGATACTGGTCAAAAACTGCTCCTACGGCAGCCCCTACGAAAAAGACAGGGCTTATAGCCGTGAGGCATCCTTCTTTTTGGCGGACCAGTTTTTTGAACAATATGAACGAAAAACCGAACAGGAAGAATTCCGCCGTTTTGAGCCGGTTAAAAAGATATATGACCAGCTAAAATCCAATTATCAATATGCGGACCACACCGAAACCAGGCCCCTATACTTGTGGCCCTCTAAAAGCCACAAAGAAATTGAGGAATTGCGATTTATGTTTGATTCCGGTGTTTATAGTGTAGAGCGGGTCCGGGCGGCGCTATTCGGGGAACAGACCGGCGGGGAGGCATTACCCGGCCCCCGGCCATTAGGCATTACGGACCGTTAAAACAGACCCCAAGGGGGATACGGCAAACGGCCCATTGTTCCGGAACAGGCCCGGATGCTAGACTATCCCCCTCCAGGGGGTGTATATGCGGTTTAGGAAATCAATCAAAATTGCGCCCGGTCTAAAAATCAATCTGTCAAAATCAGGTGTATCTACCACTATCGGCGCGAAGGGTCTATCTGCGAATATCGGCGACCGGGGGGCCTACCTGAATACTGGGATTCCTGGGACCGGCGTTTCCGCCCGGCATAAAATAGCCGGGGGTGACGGGTCCAAGTCCGGCGACCAGGCGGTGGGCATGGATCAAATCGTGGCGGAAGCGGCCGCAATGGGCAATCCTTCCCAACCAATTCCGGGGGTAGATAAACCCAGGTCTAAAATTACGGCTTATCTTTTGTTGTTGTTCCTGGGCTTAGTCGGTGGTCATAAATTTTATCTAAAAAAATACGGTATGGGTTTTTTATACATTGTAACCATGGGCCTGTTTTCTATTGGTTGCATAGCCGATCTTTTTACCCTGGGGCGGCAAGTGGATGCCTTTAATGCCGCCCTGGAAAAAGAATCTGGGGATCAAACGGCTCCTACATTGCCGGAATCGGCGGAACTTGCCCCGTAGTAGGTCCGGCCGGATCATCGGAAAAGACAACATTGATGTTGATAAGCTCCGGCGGGGCATAAAGCACAATATCGGTATGTGCTGTTTTGCCGATAATGCGGATTTTGCGTATTTTTCTAATATCGCCGAATAGCGCCTTAACCAGGTTTTCCGTCCGGCGGTGGGCTTTGTATTTTCTGGCCTTGTTCATTGTTCTTTCTCCTTCTTTTCCGGCCAGCGGCGGCCGGGCTTTCCACGTTCAAAAAGTCCCAATCCAATCTTCTCCGATTTCCAGGCATTGATCTGTTTCAAAAATTCTTCTTTTGTCTTTTTCCCGGTCAAAATTAACACCATGGCCCAGGCCGCCCAGGGGATAGGGACCGATCCCTTTTGGCCGGATGGGACAACCCAGCGCCGGGCGGTCCTGGCGCTTACCCCGGTTAGGGCGGCCATATCCGCCCCGGTCAGGTTATTTTCCGCCATGAATTTTCGCAGTTCTTCAGGGGCCGGTATATCGTACAATGCCTTTTTCTTCCCTGGCCGCCCCTAGGCGGTCTGTTTTTCCCCGGCCCCATGCGGGGCCGGGGAAATTTTGTTTAATTAGCCGCCCTTAATGTCCCACCATGGGATTCCCCAAGGCTTTGATCGGGATCATATACGTGTATGGTTGTTTCCAGATCGCAAAGATCAATGATCGCATAATTATATGGTCCTACCCAATTATCGGGCCCGGAGCAATAACCGCGCAAAACTGCTTTTGGATTATTGTCAAGTAATGCTTTCCCGGCTCCCAATGATAGCGGTCCATGGTTTTTGTACTGATACAACGCATGTTGGCTTTTCATTTTTATTTCCTTTTTGCCGCCCCCGGGCGGCCTTTTGGTGCCGCCCCATACGGGGCGGCAATATACCTTGTCTATTTTTTTATATCCTGAAGATCAATAAAATCAGCAAGTTCGTTGGCATCCGCCTTTGAGATAGCTTTACCGACCTCTTTTTCAAAGTCGAAAGTAGCCCAATACTTAGCGGCCCGATCCTCGTCAATCAAGTGATAGGTAAACCCGTCCAGGTCAACACATTCCGCTCCGTGGTAGACAGAGGTTTTTAATGCGGCCCATTTGTTGCTCTCTGATTTCACCCGCCCCTCGTAGTAATAGGTCTTTTCCATTTTTCGTTTCCTTTTGCCGCCCTTTCGGTGGCTTTTTGGTGCCGCCCCATACAGGGCGACCATAAGATGTTTTATCATCTTATACTATTATTATAGGACATAATGACCTATGAGTAAAGGCTTTTTTACAAAAAAACGAAAAAAAATCAAAAAAAAGTGCGATTTCCGCTTAAATCCTGTTAAGTAAAACGGCGGTTTGGGGTAACGGAGGCCCGGTTTGGCCCGGCGGGCCCGCCCATGGCCTGAAATATCAAGTAAAAGGCTACTCCGTATCCTTTTCCGGCCAGCGGCGGCCGGGCTTTGGCCGGGCCTTAAAGCGATCTATATCGGCATCGGTCCATAGGTAATTTTTATGATACCCGGAGCCCACAAACGGAACGCCATTAGCGGCGGCCCAGCGCCTGGCTGTTATCTGTTCACACCTGCAAAGGGTCGCTACGATCTCGGTACTTTTTATCCCTTCCGGGGTCATTTTTCGCCTTTCCTTTGGCCTAAACTTACGGCAAGTATTATGATAAGTCTAGGCCACGCTAGGGCGGTTATGCGTAAGTGCTAAACCGCTGTGGCGTTCCATCCCAGGGGTAGGCAAAGGAATACGGCTCAATTTTGAGGTATTCCTGGCCGTTATGGCCGGATTTCGCTTTCCGGCGGACAGCCCCACCGATAAAGACATCTTTTACCGGCCGGGCTTTCCCGGCCATGGTATTGCCGTCATATTCTTCCCGCTTTTCGATCTCCCGGATTGTTGCCATTGTGCCGGTCAGGCCAATAACCTGAAAAAAATCTACATTGGTTTGTTCGTATCCCCATTGGGCTACCAAAATATCGCCGTCTTTCATAATTTTCTCCTTGCTTTAATCTTTATACTGTAATTATATCGTCAGCGTTATAATAATGTCAAGACTTTTTTACCGTTTTTTTCAAAAATTTACGTTTTTTTTGATGATTCTAGATGGCCGCCCGACCAGGACGGCTAAAAACTTGCTCCGTGGTAAGTTTTTAGGGCAAAAAAATATCAAGTCAAATGTCAAGTTTTTGGGTGGCTTATAGCTATGCTTGACAACATATCCTCTTATATATAGCTTATTGGCGACACATAGCAATGGATAGCGACAAGTCATATCTGCTTCGGGACCAAGAGGTCGCGGGTTCAACTCCCGCCTACCCGAAAAAACATGCTAAGAGGACGGAAACCTGGCAGGCTGATTGGACTAATCAACAATCTAAGAATTTTAACACAAAGGCGCTGGCCCTGTTCACGGCTTTTCTTTTATTTTGCCTTTTAGTAAAATCATCCTGCCAGGAGCCTGTTGCACCGATGGGTTTTTTGCTCAGGGCGCCTTTCTTTTATGCAAAAAATCCTGATTATTGGGCTCCTTCGGCATGCCGCCGGGGACTTTGTAACTCCCGGGCGGCGGGCTTGAAGTCCCCGCCGGTTTGATTTTCTTGGGTCTGCTGATAATGTAAACACACTGTTGAAGGGCGCAACATGTGGAAAGGCGAAGGGTTTATATGCCCAGGGGGGGACCATCGTGCTGATGACAGAAGAGAAACGCCAAATACTTGCCAATATGGTGACCGCCCCTTATGTGGCCCTGGCGACAATGCTGATTCCCAAGGCTAGAAAATCCAGCGGCAATCAGTTCCGCCACCAGGTAGAAACCAGGGCCATCCTCATTGATTACGGGTATGTCAGCCCTGTCCTGCATAAGGCGTCCCTTACCCACGACATCCTGGAGGACCTGGAAGATTTTGACGTGAATCTGCTTAAAAACGCCGATGCCGACGGCCCGGCGGTTTACGAGCTGGTGATGGAAGTAACCCGGCAAAACGGAGAAAAAAAACCCGATTTTCTCCGCAGAATTTACGAGCGGGGCAGTTGGAACGCCAAGTTGATAAAGTGCGCGGACCGGATAAGCAATATGATCGCCCTTGGCCTTGGGCTTAATACGGAACGGGATTTCATTCAAAGGTACTGTACGGAAACAGAAGAATATGTCCTTCCCATCGCCCGAATGGTGGACCAGGATATGTGTACCGAACTTACCGACCTTATCAGCTCACGGCGTAAATTGCTTTCCCTGGACTTTGACCGTTGAGGAACGAGGCCCTGCACCGGGTTTTGGGGATACTAGACCGCCCTTTTTGCCCATGTTATGCTTAATTTCATTGTACAAAAACCAACAGCGAGGGATTTTTTATGGATACTAAGGCAAAAAGACCGCAAAACCGGGAAGAAGATTCGATAAAAGCGGAGATTATCCGCCGTTTTAAGGCGAATCCGGCCATTTTCATCGGAACCGTGGTGGTTTTGATCATTGTTACCATCGCTTTTGTGTTTGTTCCCGCCCTGGTACCCAACATGGGGGGCTTGGGGGTGGATCTTACCTTCGGGTATTACGAAAAGGAGCCCATTGCCTACCGCCCGGGTAATTACCTTGCCCGGATGCGCGACTACTACATCAGTGAAATGCAGGGAAACTACAGTGCCGATGAGGCCGATTTTGTAAATTTCCAGGCATGGCAGAGCGCCTATCAATCCGCGGTGATTCATACGGCGATTCTCCAGGAGATGATAAATACCGGCTACGAGCCGCCCAATTCCCTGGTGGACCGTGAAGTGGCCCTGCAATACCTGGACCGTTACCGCCAGGAGAATGACAGCGGGAAGATGACCCTGTGGCGGAATGCCAAGGAAACGATTATCAAGGAAAGATACCTGCAAGATCAGTACGAAATCTTAAAACCCGCGGGGGAAGAAGAATTTGTGGTCTCCATGGCTGTCCCCCAGCGCCTCTTTGAGGGGACGGCTTTTAAACTTCAGGACTACCCGGAAACGGAAGTTGCCGCCTATGCGGCGCAGAATTCCGCCCTTTTCCGGTCTATCCACCTTTCCCGGATTACCATAACATCCGGCGAACAGGAAGCCCGGCAGATCCTCGCCTCGGTAAAAGACGGGACCTCAACTTTCGAG
Organism: Treponema sp.; assembly: GCA_031288575.1. Lineage (GTDB taxonomy): Bacteria > Spirochaetota > Spirochaetia > Treponematales > Breznakiellaceae > JAITRD01. Next base: position 12,955 of record JAITRD010000054.1, read on the forward strand.
GATGCCGCGCGGAACCAGTCCCAGGATACCTTTGCCGATCGGGGGGGGGACATGGGCGTTCAAATGGCCTACGAGCTGGCCACCATTATCAGGGATGAGGCGGAACGGAACAAGATAAGCGCCCTTAAGAAGGGTGAGATAAGCGATCTGGTCAACGATGGGGAAAACTGGATGTTCTTCCGGGCGGAGGATGATCCCGCCCCCATGGACAGCGCCGATTCTTCCCAGTTGGGAAAAATTCGATCCTACATCCTGCTGTTTGAGCGGGGCAGGATGGACGACTACTTTATCCGCAGGGCGGAGGAGCTCCGGGCCAGGGCCGCTGCCGGCGGAACCGGGGGATTCTCCGCCGCCGTTGAAGAAGCGGAACTTGAAAAATTTTCTTTCGGCCCCCTGCCGGTAAACTATGGCAATCAGCCAGTCTTTCCACAGCTTGAAAAAATCGGGACCTTTAACGACGCGGTCCTTGAGAGTTTTGCCACCAGCGAAAGTTTCTGGAAAACCGCCTTCTCCACTCCCCTGGGCGCTGTTTCCGAACCGCTGGTCCTGGGGGATCAGGTACTGCTTTTCCTTCCCCTGGAAGAAGTAGAACCCGGGGAATATGCCGCCGAAACCCTTGGGCCCTTTCAGTACTATGTCCAGGTAAGCACCAGAAGCATTGATCCCTTTTTCTTCCAGAGTCCGAAATTCCGGGATCAGTTCTGGCAGACCTATAGCCGCTATTTCATCGGAGAATAATTCGTGTCCGGGGAGCTTCCCCGCGTACCCCGTATAATTGAGGCCCGGCGGGGGTTTTCCGTTTCCTATGGGGGGAAGACCCTGTTATCCGCCGTCGATCCCGTGGCCCAGGGGGAACGGGCGGTTGAGGCCCTTCCCCCAAGAAACGGGACTCTGTACCTCTGTCCCTCCCCCCTTTTTGGCTACGGCCTGTCCCGGCTTCTGGAACGGATCGACAAGCATGAACCGGATTCGGCGGTTCTCTGCGTGGAAGCCTGCGGGGAACTCCTGTCCCTAAGCCGGCCCCTGCCCTTCCAGCCCCGCCTGTCCATGCTGGATATCGGCGGGGCGGACCCTGAAGCGGGGGAATCCGGGGAAAAAAGCGTAGAGAGGGCCCTCTCCCTAACGCGGCGGCTCTGGGGAAGCCGCCGTTTCCGCCGGGTAGAGGTTCTGCGCCTGTCCGGGGGCTGGCAGCTTTACCCGGAGCTGTATGGGGCCCTGGCGGAGGCCCTCCGCGCCGGGATCGCCGGCGACTGGGCTAACGCCATGACCCTGGTAAAACTGGGCCGCCGCTATGCCAGGAACTTCATCCGCAACCTGTCCCTTATCCCCCGCTGTCCTTCCCTCTCCTCCATTTCCTTCGGGGAGGCTCCCCTTCTTGTCCTGGGGGCCGGGCCCTCCCTGGATTCTTTTCTGGATACCTGGGAAAGGCGATTCCCCGGCAAAGCCGGGGAATCCGGAAGGCCCTGCGGGATCATCTGCGTAGACACGGCTATTCCCTGCCTCAAGGCGCGGGGTATCAGGCCGGACCTGGTTATCGCCCTGGAGAGCCAGCATTGGAACCTTCGGGACTTCACCGGCGCCAGGGGCTGGGGCCCTCCCCTGGCCATGGACCTTTCCGCCCTCCCCGCCACCGCGAAAGCCCTGGGGGGGGCCTGCTATATCTTCTTTACCCCCTGGACGGAACTGAATTTCTTTAAGCGTCTGGAGCGGGCCGGCCTTCTCCCGGAACTGTTCCCCCCCCTGGGGTCCGTGGGACTCAGCGCTACGGCGGCGGCCCTCAGGCTAAGCCGGGGACCGGTGATTCTCGCCGGCATTGACTTTTCCTTTACCCTGGACAGCTACCACGCCCGCTCCACCCCCGGCCACCGGGAAAAACTCCGCCGCCAGAACCGCTTCCGGGGCATCCTGAACCAGGACGCCGCCTTCCGAAACGCCGCCTTCGGGGGACTTTCCAAGTCGGGCCGGCCGGTACGCAGCGATCCCGCCATGCGAAACTACCGTGATCTCTTTGAGCGGGAATTCGCCGCCGAAGGGCGGCTTATGGACATCGAGGGCTCCGGCCTTTCCCTGGGGCTCCCCGGCCTAAAAGCGGAGGAGGCCATTGCCATTCTGGAGGCAGGACCCGGCCCGGTAAACCCCGCATCAGGTTCCATGGCCGGCCCGGCAAACCCCGCGCCGAGAGGTCTGGCGGAACTGATCCGCGGGGAACTGGGGGCCCTGGAAAAGCTGCGGGAAATCCTGCGGGGAAAAGAGGCCCCGGAAGAACTGGAGGGGCTCCTGGACTTTTGCGATTATGTCTGGGCCCATTTTCCCGAATCCGCCGCCGCGGGGGGCCGCCGGCCGGCGGATATTTCCTTCCTCAAGCGGGTAAGAACGGAGATAGAACCCTTCATGAAGCTCTGGGAGTCCGTGCTGGAGGAAACAAAATAACGTGAGTTCGACAGGAACAAGCCTGCTGGGGGCGTTGCGGGGGCATGGAGCCGGGAAAAGCTGCCCCCGCTGTGGGGGGTGGCCGAAAACCGGAGGTTCGAGGCCAGGGGGG
>JAITRD010000095.1 GCA_031288575.1 Treponema sp.
ACCGGGAGCTTAAGCCCCCGGTCCCGGGCGGTTTCCAGGGCGGCGGCCAAAGCGGGAACGGCATGGCTTCCGGTTACGAGGTTGATGTTTTCCGCCCCCCCGGCTTGAAGGGCCAAACAAATCCGGGCGAATTCCTCCGCATCTACCCTCCGGCCCATTCCCCCTTGAGAAATCTGATAGTTCTGGCAAAAGACGCAGCCCAAACCGCAGCCGCTTATAAAAATGGTTCCCGAACCGCCGGTTCCGGTAACGGGGGGCTCCTCCCCGGCATGGATGGAAGCCGCGGCCAGGCGCAGTTCCGCAGTTTCCCCGCAGTATCCCCTTTGGCCGGCGGAACGGTCGGCCCCGCAATTCCGGGGGCAAAGGCCGCAGTCCTGATAGGCTTTTAGCTGATCGGAAAGGCTCAAGGGGCGGGCCCCTTGCTTTTTTTCCCTATTTCCTGTTCCAAACGTTTCAAGGTTGCTTTAAAATCCTCATCATCTATCCGGGCATAAATATCCCCGGGCTCCTCCTCCGGAGCGGTTCCGGGAGGCTCCGCCTGGGAAACATGGCCCCGATCTGGGGCCTCCGGTTTTTCAGGTTCCGCGGGGAGCCCTTCCCCCAGGGGCTCGCGGCTCAGGCGGAAGGAAATTCCCGTAATGGTTAGTTCCGGGAAGCGGCGCTGTACCGCGCCGAGGAGTTCCCGCTGCTTAGTCTGGAGGAGCTGGATCCAGCCGGGATGATCCGCTTCCACCAGAAGCACAAAGCGTTCCAGTTCCACAACCCGGGAATGGGAAGCGGCGGCGGCAAGCCCCTGTTTAAGGGTAATTTCCTCCCAGTAAGAAAACAAGGCCGAATAACCCTGGGCTTTTTTCATCAGCCTTTCATCAAAAAGGGCCGAAAGCAAATCTCCTGCTTTTTTCATTGCTTTTTTATACCCCGAATCATCAATCCGTGAAAGCTCCCCAGGCCGGGCTCCCAAGACTCCCGCACAAATCCTCTTTATTTAAAATACCTATTTAAGCTTCATAAGGCATCGTTTTTTTTTTAATTCCCTTACAAAATCTCTAATTTGTGTTAAAAACAAATTAATTTTTACTATTTTGAGGAGGAATTGATCGTGAAGAAATTGGTAAAAGTATTGCTCGGGCTCATGCTTGTCCTGGGCAGTATGGCTGCTCCGGGATATTTGTCCGCTTCCGCGGCGACAGAGGCAAATACGGTTTATGTTAACGGAAATATTTATACCGTGGACAACAATTTTTCCAAAGCTACGGCCCTTGTCGTAAAGGGGGATAAAATCGTTTATGTGGGCAATGACAATGGCGCCCTCAGTTACCGGGCCCCGGTGGTGGACCTGGGAGGCAAAACGGTCATCCCCGGGCTGATCGAAAGCCATATGCATTACCTGGCATTGGGGCAGACCCTGGATCAACTGGACCTCTTCAATAAGCCCAAGGGCGAAATCCTGGCATTGATAAAGGCCGAGGCGGACCGGCTGCCCGACGGCGTATGGATCGTTTCCCAGGGCTGGAACAATGTCCTTTGGGGGGAGGACTACCCCATCAAGGAGGATCTCGACGCGGTGGCCCCGAATAATCCGGTTTGCCTGTCCCGGGTAGACGGTCATTCCACCTGGTTTAACTCCCTGGCCCTTCAAATAGCGGGGGTCGACCAAAATACCCCCAATCCCCAGGGGGGCGAAATTTTAAAAAAACCCAACGGAGAGGTATGGGGGATTTTAACCGATACCGCCGCGGGGCTGGTTACCTCAAAGATCATTGATGATACCTCCGACGCCCGGAAACTCCACCGTTTTTCCCTGGCCGACCAATCGGTAATCTCCTACGGCATCACCACCCTGGTGGACGCGGGAACCGCCAATGACAGTATCAAAATTCTGAAAAGCGCCTATGCCGACGGAACCTTGAAGGCCCGGGCCTATGAGATGCTTTTGGAAGGGGAAGATGTCAAGTACATCAACGAAGGCAATAAGCCGGTCAAAGACCTCTACGGGGGCAAATTATCAATTAGCGCGGTAAAACTGGTGTCCGACGGTTCCCTGGGGTCCCGGAGCGCCTGGCTGCTCAGGGATTATAGCGACCGGTCCAATCATGTGGGCAACGGCAGATGGACCGACGGGGAGATGTACCGGATCACGAAACGGGTGGCCGGTTACGGGTTCCAAATCGGGACCCACGCCATCGGCGACGCGGCGGTTCGTCAGGTTATTGAAGTACAAAAACGGGTTATTGATGAATTAAATATCAGGGACCACCGGTTCCGGATCGAACATTTCCAGATTGTGGACGCGGCGGACATTCCCCGGGCCCTTCAGTACGGCTTTATCCCCTCTATGGAAACGGTTCACGCAACCTCGGACATGAACATGGCCGAAGACCGGGTGGGCCCGGTGCGGATCCAGTCATCCTATGCCTGGCGCACGATTCTTCAAAACAACGGCGTTATCGCTAACGGCTCCGACGCCCCGGTGGAACTGGTAAACCCCTACCACGGCCTTTACGCCGCGGTTACCCGCCAGGACCGGAACGGCCAGCCCCCCAGCGGCTGGTATGCTAACCAGGCCCTTACCCGGGAAGAGGCCCTGCGGTCCTTTACCATTTGGGGCGCCTACGGCATTTTTGCGGAAAATAACCGGGGTTCCCTGGAAACGGGAAAATACGCCGATTTTGTCGTCCTTGACCGGGATATTATGACCTGCCCCGCGTCTGAAATAAAGGACATCCAGGCCGTAAAAACCGTTATCGGCGGCGAAGTGGTTTACGGGGAATAGAGGCCAGCCCCGGAAGCCAAGGCCCGGAACTTAATTGACCCTGTTGGAAGGACCCCCTGAAAACTAAACTTTTCAGGGGGTCCGTTCATGAACAAGCCCCGCTAAAACCCTTTCTTCCAGGGCGGCCCGCAGATCCCTCCGGTCTATCCCCCAATTCCGCCCGAACACTTCCAGAAGCCAGTCCGACAGGGCCATAAAGGGGCCGAAGACCGGTTTCCCTTCGGGGAAAAGGGCGGGGGCCAGGTCCGGAAAGGCCCCCCGGTTTACGATAAGTTCCCAAAAGCGGGCAAAATTTTTAAGCCGGTCCAGGTCCCGGGCCGGGAGAGCGGCGGTTTCCAGCACTTCGTAGGGGGGCTGGGGGGAATAAACCATGCCCCAGTCCCTATCCCGGCGGGAAAGGGGGGTTCCGGGGAGGCGTTTCAAGACACCCGGCTGAATCTCCGTGGGCCGGGCCGTCCAAAGCCGGTCAAAGCCTTGGGCAAAGGAGGCCAGGTCTTCCCCGGGGAGGCCCGCGATCAGGTCGGCGTGGACAATGGCGCGGGTCCCTTCCTTCAGGAAGCGGAGGACCTCCAGTTCCCTGTCAGGATCGCTGGACCGACCGATAAGGGCCGCGGTCTCCGGATTAAAGGTCTGGATTCCCACCTCCAGCCGGAGGCTTCCCGGGGGAAACCGGGGGAGGATTTCCCGCAGCTCCGGGGGAAACCGGCCGGGGACCATCTCAAAATGGACGCAAAGGGAAGGCCGGAGCCGTTCCAGAAAAAATTCCAAGATCCGCCGGGCCCGGCCTATATTGAGGTTAAAGGTCCGGTCCAGAAATTTAAAAGTCCGGGCCCCCCGGCCTAAAAGGGCCTCCATTTCCCCGAGGAAAGCCTCAAGGGGAAATTCCCGGACCTGCCGGTCCAGGGAGCTTAAACAAAACTGGCAGCCGAAGGGACAGCCCCGGGATGCCTCCACATACAGGAGCTTCCGGCGGAGATCCTCCTGGGTGTAAAGCCGGTATCCCGGATCAAGGGACGCCGGCTCCAGGGGCCGGGCTTCGACGATCTTCCCCCGGACCTGCTTTACCGACGGCAGCCCCCGGATAAGCCCCGGTTCCGGCCCAGGGCGGCCCTCCGGGTCCCCCTTTCCCCCTAAAACAAGGGCGGCAAAATCCCGGAAAAAGGCCTCCCCCTCGCCCCGGAGGACCCAATCGGCATGGCGGAGCAGCTCCGCTTCCTCCGGCAGGTAAGCCGCTTCGGGTCCCCCCAGGACGATAAGGGGCCTCCCTAGACACCCTTGGTCCCAGGTCTTTTCCAGGGCCAGCAGCAGTTCCAGGCTTGCCCGGTGGTTCCAGATGGACACGGAGATCCCCAAAATCCGGGGGGCCGCCGCAAGGATGGGGCCGGTTTTTTCCTCCAGGGGCTGGCGCAGGGCAAATTCCAGGATTTCGGCCCGGTCCTCCCATTCCCCCAGGTTGGCCTTAAGCAGCCGGAGGGCCAGGGAGGGGTGGATCCATTTGGCGTTAATCGTGGTTAGAATGATGAGGGGCCGGTTTTCCCCGGGGGTGTTTTTTTGCGGGGGCGGCATCCGGCGGCCCTCAGTTTTTTGGAAGGGGAGCAACCCTTTCAAAAAGGCCCTGGGTACCGGTGCGCCATTCTTCCCGGGCCTCCATTACCAGTTGTTCCGCCTCAAGCCAGGAATCGGCCCGGGGCCCGGGAAGGCCGCGGTTGGTAGAATTGGTGAACACGATGGTTTTATAGCCCTGGTCCCGAAGCTGGATGATGTTGGCGGGGGCGTCGTCGATATAAACATGGGCCCCCACGGCCCCCTTGTCGTTCATAAAACAGATGTCCCAATAGGGAATGTCGTAACTGTCCAGCCAGTCCACGGTTTGGGTGATGCTGGCCCGGTGGGAATATTTGAGAAAAAGCCGGTGGGTAATGATCCGGATACGAATGCCGCGGTTTGAAAGTTTCCGCAGTATCGCCGGGGCGTTTTTAATGGGGGGCATATCCCGGAAAAGGTTCCGCTGGGTCACGGCAAAACGGTGGAGCCGGTCGTAACCGCCGTATTCGGCGATGCCCCATTCCTCAAAGCCGAAACTTACCTCCGGGGTAAGTTCCTCCGCGGACCGGCTGAGCCATTCCGCGGCAATATTCCGCATGGCCCCGTAAAAATCCCCCACCACGCCGTCCAGGTCAACCCCCAGAATAAAAGAAGTCCCGTCCATTTTACAAAGCCTTGGAAATTAATATGACCATACTCTGTTCTTTTACCAAATAATTTACCGCGGAAGGAAGGGGCTCCTCCCCGCCCGGGGTGCAGATATCCCTGGGCGAAGGAAGGGCCGTATCCACCGCCCGGACCCATTTTTTCCCCTCCAGGGGATCGCAAATGTTAAAGAAATTCGGTTTTGCCTCGGCGTTAAACATGATAAAAAAGTCGTTGTCATCCCGGTCGGCCATGATATCCGCCTTGCTGCCGTCCATGCGCAGGGCCATGCAGGGGCCGATTTTTTCCCAGTCCGGGGTTTCGCCCTTTTCGTCAAACCAACTGATGTCCGGAATGGCGTTGTAGTTTCCGTCCCGGCCGGTATAAAATTCAGGCCGCATAAACCCGGAATGCCGCAGGCGGAAGGCGATCATTTCTTTGACAAACCGGTACAGGCCGCGGTATTTTTCGAGATGGGACCAGTCGTACCAGGAAATTTCATTATCCTGGCAATAGGCGTTGTTATTGCCCCCCTGGGTCCGGCCGATTTCGTCCCCCCCCAGGATCATGGGGGTCCCCAGGGAGACCATCATGGTGGCGATAAAATTTCTCATCACCCGTTCCCGCAGGGTTTCAATAGCCGGATTGAAGGTGGGCCCCTCAATGCCGTAATTGGCGCTGTAGTTGGTATTGTTGCCGTCCCGGTTATTTTCGCCGTTTTCGTCGTTATGTTTGGTTTCGTAGGATACCAGGTCCCGGAGGGTAAACCCGTCGTGGCTGGTGATAAAGTTAATGGAATGGAAGGGCTTTCTCCCGTCCCGCAGGTACAGGTCGGAGCTTCCCGAAAGCCGGGTCGCCAGGTGCCGGGTCTGGCGGGGATCCCCCCGCCAGTACTTCCGCACGTCGTCCCGGTAGCGGTCGTTCCACTCCGCCCAGCGGCCCCCGGGGAACCAGCCCACCTGATAGGCCCCGCCGGCGTCCCAGGCCTCGGCGATGATCTTGGTATTGCTTAAAAGCGGATCCTCGGCAATCCGTTCCAGCACCGGGGGATTTTCCATGAGCCGCCCTTCCTGATCCCGGCCTAAAATGGAGCCCAGATCAAAGCGGAAACCGTCCACATGCATCTCCATCACCCAATAACGCAGGCAGTCCAGGATAAAGGTCCTTACCACCGGATGATTGCAGTTTACCGTATTGCCGCAGCCGGAAAAATTTTTATAGTACCGCCGGTTCTCGTCCAGCATATAGTAGATGGTATTGTCCAGCCCTCGGAAGGAAAAGGTGGGCCCCCATTCATTGCCCTCCGCGGTATGGTTAAAGACAATATCCAGGATCACCTCAAGCCCCGCCTTATGGAGCTCCCGGACCATCTCCTTAAATTCCCGCACCTGGCCGCCGGGGCTTTTATCCGACGCGTAGGAACCCTTGGGGGCAAAAAAGGCTATGGTAGAATAGCCCCAATAATTGGTCAAGGTTTCCCCGGTCCGGAGGTTGTGCCGGGCAATTTCCCGTTCATTGAACTCCTGGATGGGGAGAAATTCTATGCTGGTAATTCCCAGATCCTTAAAAAAGGGTATCTTCTCGATTACCCCCCGGTAAGTCCCCGGGTGCTTTACCCCGGAATTGGGATGGGCCGTCAGCCCCCGGACGTGGGTTTCGTACAGAACGCTGAAACGGAGGGGGTAATTGAGGGGCATATCCCCCTGCCAGTCAAAATCATCATCCACCACGACGCACCGGGGCTGGGTAAAGATGTCGTCCTGATAGGAAAAGGAGAGATCATTAAAGGATTCGGCGGCATAATAGCCCATACAGGCCTGTAAATCCCAATTGGCAAGATCCGTCAGGGCCTTGGCATAGGGATCGATAAGGGTTTTGTTTTTATTGAACCGGAAACCCTTCTCCGGTATATAGGGGCCGTCCGCCCGGTACAGGTAGAGGGTCCCGGCCTTGAGCCCCGGAATATGGCAATGCCACATATCGCCGGTCCGGTTCTTCTTGGCATCCAGCCTCAGCTCCTCACAGGGGCTGTCCTCCGCGGGAGATTCTATTAAAATCAGGATCATCCCTTCGGCATGGCGGGAAAAAACAGAAAAATTAACCCCGGTTTCGGTTATAGTTGCCCCCATAGGCAGGGGTTTTCCAGGCTCAACGATGAAATTACCAAAAGACATAGGGTATTTTACCACAAAGACCGGAGGAAAGGATAGGCAAATCGAACAAGTTTATTATTCCGCCATGGTTTCTATCAGTTCCAAAATCAGGGGGATAAGCTGTTTTTTACGGGAAACCACGTCTTTGAGCAGGTAAATCCCCTCTTTGACGGCAGGAAAATGCAAGCAGTTTATAAAGGATTTTTCTCCCCGCACAAAAAGAAAGGAGCCCATGGTTGTTACATCGGTTACCAAAAGGGCCGCAAAAAGGAGTTCCTTGGCGTTCCGGATTTTGTCCAGGGCGCCGAAAAATTCATCCTTTCTAACAATAAGCACATCCGGGGTATCGGTCTCAATCTGGCTGACCGAGAAGCTTTTGCCCTGTTCGGCGTATTCTTTCATGTCCATGGTCACGAGATCCACCGCGGGCCGGCTGTTAACCTGGTTAACGGCGGATAACAGGTCATTGCTTAAGCTTTGGATCGTCAAACCAGAGAGGGAAGACAGATAGGCCGCCGCTTCCCGGTCAGCATCGGTGGTGGTCGCCGACTGGAGGGAAAGGGTGTCCGCCAGGATGCCGCAAAGCAAGGCCGGGGCGATATCCTTATCCGGGGCCAGCCCCTGTTCCCGGTAGAGGCTGGTAATAATCGTGCAGGTTGCCCCCACCGCCTTGTTGATAAAGGTGATGGGATACCGGGTCGCCGGATTCCCCAGCCGGTGATGATCGATCACCTCAAGGATTTTGTAGTGTTCGATGCCCTCAATCGCCTGGCTGAGTTCGTTATGATCCACCAATATCACCTCAATGTTCGGCTCCTCAATGAGATCCCCCTCAAAAATAACCCCCGCTACCCTGCCGGCCTCATCGCCGATGGGGATACACCGGGAAGGCGCCTGGGAAAGGGGGGGCCGGATTTTTTTTATCGTGTCGGTAAGCCGCATCAGGGGAACCGAGGCATCCCCCAGGGCTCCCACGGGGACTGAATAAATGGTGAGCATCGCCGTGGAAGAGGTATCGTAGGGGCTGCTAATCACCGAAACCTGGTTTTCTTCCGCCAGGGCGTTAAGCCCCGGCCCCAGGGTATGGCCGTTGGAAAGGATAAGGGCCCTCACCCGGCGTTTCAGGCAAAATTCCTGAATATCCCAGCGATCCCCCAGGATAACCAGGGCGTCATCGGGGTTCTCATATTCCAGGTGTTTTTTGAAATATTCGTTATAGGAGGCGCCCACCACAATGGGGGATTCCTTCACATCCTGGGCGTTAAAAAGGGTGATGGGCTTGGCCCGGAGGGTGCTTACCAGGTGATTCAGGGAAACCGGGAAGGCCGATTTTTTATGGGGGTTGATATTGGCGATAACGTACCGGGCAAAGAGCTTATAATGGAGCATGCTTTGGTAAACGCCCTGCTGGTCCACGATGGGCAATACCCGCAGCCCCTCCTGCTGCATAAGTTCCAGGGCATCCCAGAGGGAAACCCCGGCGTTGACCGTTACCGGCGGATCCGCAAGATAATAAGCCGCCTTGGGTATCAGGTCCGGCAGGTATTCCGGCACCGGGACCTTAAAGCGGTCCAGGATATATTCAGTCTGGGGGCTTAATTTGCCGGCCCGGGCGGCAATGCAATTCATGCCCTGGGCCTGTTTGAGCCGCGCGTAGGCCGCGGCGGATACCACCGAATCGGTATCGGGATTCCGGTGGCCGATAATGTATATTTGCTTGTTCATGCGCATCTTCTAATATACATTATAGTTTGAGCTTATTCCAAAACTCGGTTAGTTTTAAAATAAGCTCTTCGAAAAACCGGTTTTTCTATTAAATCTAAGGAAGCTGTTCCAAAAACTGAAGTTTTGGAACAGCCTCGTTTATCGAAAGGGCCAATTAAAAAACGGTTCCTGTTTCCATAGCCGCGGCTTTACGGAAAAGCTCCCTGAAGCCGCCGCGGTCCAGAAGCCGGGCGCCGAGTTTTTCCTTATAAGCCAGGGGCATCCCTAAATCCCAGCAGGCGAAACCCCGGTCCCGGAGGTATAAGGCGGTGAGGATCATCTGGACCGTCCCCGCGGAATTTTCATCGCAGTACCCCGAATAACTGGTATAAATCCCGCCGGCCATCACCCCGAATTCCCCGGCCCGGAGGACGCCCTCCCGGTAAAGGCCAAAGGAACAGGGCCGCACCGGGGCATTTGCTAAATTCCTGATTGCCCTGATGGTTCTTCGCAGGGGCGGAGTGAGCCAGTCCCCGCCGTGAACTTCGGCGCAGCGGCTTAGGATGCGGTCGAATTCGGCATCGGCCCGCAGTTCATACCTGGGGAGGAGCCGTTTCGGGGTTTTTCCCACATGAAGGTCCGGGAAAAAAAGCACCGACCGTTCCGGGTGGTATTTCGGCAGGAGGATGTAGGGGAGAAAGGGCTGCCGCCGGGCCGGGCCGCCACCGCTTTTCCCGGCTGCCCCCGCCCCGGCAGGGCCGAGGATTTTTGCGGACATCACCAGAAAGCCCGCCGCCATAAGCTCCGCCACAAAGGGAGGAGCAAAGGAAGGGGAAAGGCAGAATTCTTCCGGATAATCCGCCGCTATCAGGGCATCAACCGCCTGGGAAGGCCGGTCGCCGGGCAATATCACGGCATACCCAAGGGAGTTGTACCGCAAAGAAAGAGGCAGGGAGGTTTCCATGCCGATAATCATACCATGAAGGGTCATTAAGGCTTCAATGCCGGGGACGGGGCTCCGCCAGATATTGAAGCGCAACAAAAATGACCGGCTGGGCGGGCGGGGGAGGTTTAGGCGGTAAAGGCGGGTCTTGAGGGGGAAAAGCTTCCCGGATGAGAATAGATAGTTAGGCGCAATATCCGCAACCGGTTGACAAAATTAAAAAACAACGGTATAAAAAACTTCAGAGGAAAATCATGGATGAAAATGCGTTGCATTTTGATACCCATTCTAAAATATATAATGATGTACGGCCCGGTTATCCAAACGAAATTTATGAAACAATATCAAAATATAAACTGTTTAATAAAAATACAAATATACTTGAAATTGGATCAGGAAATGGTATAG
>JAITRD010000117.1 GCA_031288575.1 Treponema sp.
GGGATCATTAACTCCGAAAAGCCCTTCCTTATCCGGGGCAAACTTTCCGGCGAGGTAATTGCCCGGGGACTTTTGGTGGTTGATGAGGACGCGGTAGTGGAGGCCGATATCAATGCCGCGAAGGTGATAATCCGGGGGACCGTTAAGGGGAATGTGGTTGCCACCGATAAGGTTGAAGTAACGATTACCGGAAAATTAATAGGAAATATTACCACCCCGGAGGTTCTTATGGAAAACGGCTGTGTATTTAACGGCCAGTGCACCATGGTTGAAAAAAAACCGTAATATGAAAAAGGCCCTCATTAAGCGCAAGATGTTTATCTATATTAATATTTTTTTCCTCCTTCTGCGGGGCGGATTTGTTTTAGCCCAGACCCGGCCGGACGCGCTCCAGGAATACCGTAACGGTAATTATGAACGGTCAATTACCATTTGCCTGGACGAAATCCGGACCCAGTCCCAAAATTTGGAAGCCCATGTGGTAATATGCTGGAGCCTTTTACGGCTGAACCGTTACGAGGAGGCCCTGGTTTACGCCCAGACGGGCCGGAGCATCAACCGTTATGACGTGCGGATTATCGAGATTTTGGGGGAAATCGGTTATTTCCAGGGCCGGAACAATGATGCCCTCCAGTATTTTCAGGAATATATCAACCTCGCCCCCGAGGGGCAGCGTATCGAAATGGTTTATTATTATATTGGGGAAATTTATATACGCCTGGGCCGGTTTCGCCATGCCGATATCGCCCTTTCAACGGCGGTTCATTGGTCGCCGGGAAATGCGGCCTGGTGGACCCGCCTTGCCTATGCCCGGGAAAATGCCGGGGATTTGTCCGAGGCCATAACGGCCTATGAGCGGGCCCTTTCCCTGAATTCCCAGCTTGTCGATGCCCGGCGGGGCCTGAACCGGGCCCGCCAGGCCCTTGGCTCCCGATAAATTCTTATGCTGCCCTTTTCTATTTATACCCTTGGATGCAAGCTGAACCAGCTTGAAAGCGAGGCCGTCGCCGGAGCCTTTGCCCGGAGGGGGTTCCCCGTGGTTTCCTGGGACGGGGCCGGGGAGGAACCCTGTATTTTGGTACTGAATACCTGCACGGTTACCTCTAAGGCGGAACAGAAGGCCCGTAGGCTCATCCGGAACGTCCTCCGGGCCCGCCCCCTTTCCTGCCTGATCATAACCGGCTGTTACGCCCAACTGGAAGCCGCCGTCCTGGAGTCCCTGCGGGAGGACCTGGGGGGGGATCAAAACCGTTTTTTCATCCTTTCCGGGACCCGCAAGGGGAACCTGCTGGAACTTCCCCAGTTTATTTTGGACGCCTCAGGGGGCCTCGAAGCCTGTTCCGGGCGTTTATATTCGGAGCCGGAATTTTTGCCCTCCCTGATTCAGGCCTGGTATGAGGGGAAAAAGACCCTGCCCCGGCCGGACCCCTTTTGTTTTGTCCCCGGGGACTTCCTTTTCCATTCCCGGGCCTTTTTAAAGATCCAGGACGGCTGTGACCGGCGCTGTTCCTATTGCCGGGTTTCCCTTGCCCGGGGGCCCGGTGTCAGCCTGGCGGCGGAGGCGGCCTTGGCTTTGCTCCGGGACCTGGAAGCCCGGGGCTATGGGGAAGCGGTATTAACCGGGGTAAATATCCATCTGTACCGCAGCGGCGGCTTGGATCTGGGGAAGCTCCTGGGGTACCTCCTGGATAACACCAAAAAAATCGCCCTCCGGCTTTCTTCCACCGAACCCGAGGGGCTTAAGGACGACTTTATTAAGGTCTTGGAAAATCCCCGGATCCGGCCTCATTTCCATCTTTCCCTCCAGTCCGGCAGCCCCCGGGTCCTGGAAAGGATGCGGAGGCCCTACACCCCGGAGGCGGTTGAGCGGGGGATAGGCCTTTTGCGGTCCCTAAGGGGGGATCCCTTTTTAGCCTGCGATATTATTGCCGGCTTTCCCGGGGAGACTCCGGAGGATTTTGAAAAAACCTATGAGTTTTGCCGGCGGATCGGTTTTTCCTGGATCCATCCCTTCCCCTACTCGCGGCGGCCCGGAACCGAGGCTTACGGCTTTCAGGGAGCCGTGCCGGAACGGGAGGCGGTCCTGCGGGTCAACAGGCTTTTAGGCCTCGCCCGGGAAGGGCGGCGCGCCTATATAAGCCGCTGGATGGGGAAGCAGGTGGATGCCGTTATCGAGGACCCTGGGAAGGGGGACGCCCCCTTTATCCCGGCGGTATCCGATAACTACCTCAAACTGCTGATCCCCCGGGACTCTGATTTCTCCCCCTCCCCGGGAAGCTCCCTCCGGTGCCGGATTTGCCCCTTCCCCGGCGGGGAAGGGGCCCCGGATTACGCCCGTTTTGACGCGGCGGCAGAAAGGATACAATAAATTATCGCCTTTAGTGCATTTCTTCCCGGACATTTCGTATTATGTTTTACCTAGGGAACCTTGAAAAAATTCAGGCTTCCCTTTAGGAGACCTAGTAGTTGTTGTATGAAATGAAGATTAAGCCGGCCCAGAGAATGCCGGTTTTGGTAAGCGTTTTTGCCCTTGTCTTTTCCCTGGCATCCTGCAGCGATTTTTTTTCAACCCCCCTGTTTCCCGGAGCCGCCCGGGATCCGTCCCGCCTGATTCCGCCGGTTACGGTAAACAATGTGGATGATCTTATCTTAAAGTCGGAAAACAACCCGGCCTTAGCCCTGGCGGTGCTGCAAAAGATCCAGGCTGCCCTAAAGGGGCTTTCCGAAGATGAAGCGCGGCGGCTTCAAGTTGCCGCCCTTAAGGCCGCGGCAAATGCCGTTGCCATAGGGCCTTCCCTGTTTAACAGCCTGGGAGGAATGCCCACGTCCCTGAAACAGGGGCAGATGCGGGATCTTTTGGCGGACGCCTTGAAGGGCATACCGAATTTGCCGGAAACCGGCGCCGCCCTGGTTGCGGTCATTCCGGATCCGGAGGGGGATAAGGGAAACTTTGATGCCTTTACAAAATCCGCCAAAACAGACGACCTTGTTTTTGCTTCCCTAACCCTTGTCGCGGCGGAAGTAAAAGAGAATGGAAGCAATTTAAAGGATTATATCGCTTCCTTTAATGCTTCGGATCAATTGCCCCCCCAGGCGGATCTTGCGGTGCGTATTGCCCAGGCGGCGGCAAAAAAGATTCAGATAGACGGAGAAGCATTAACTATTCCGCTTCACGATATTTTAAGGGAATTAAACCTTATTTAAGGAGAGCCTTTGATGTACCGGTCTTTTTCCGGTATGGTTTTGTTATTGATTTGCGGCCTGTTGTTTTTTTTGGGTTTCCCCCTTTGGGGAGAAGACTTTATTGAGCCCTTTGTGATGCCCTCCGCCCGGGCTTCCGCCATGGGGGGGAATCATGCCGCCTATACGGATGATTTTTACGCCCTTTTTACAAATCCAGCCGCCTTTGTCGAAATCGAGGGGGAATTCAGCGCCGCCGAGCTCTCCCTCAGTATTTACGGCCCCTTTTTCGAGATTTTTGACGCCGCCCAGGCTGTTTCCAATTCCCCGGCTTCCCTTGACCTGTCGGGGATCGTGGGCCCGGGGGGATTCGGGGCGGGCTTTGATTTTGGGGGCCCCCTGTCTTGGGGCTGGGCGGGCCGGGGATTCGCCCTCGGCCTTTTTAACCGCACCCGGTCCGACGCGTTTATGAGCGGCTCCATGGTACGGCCCCAATTTAGCGAAGACATTTTCTTCTTAAGCGGCTGTTCTTTTAGGATACTCGATAAACAGGGCCATATTTTAGACGCCGGTTTATTAGGGAAATTTTTCTTCCGGGGAACCCTGGACATGAAAGCTTCCCTGTCTAATATAATTTCCCTCGGGGATAACCCGCTCCAGCATCCCTTTGCCACTTATGTGGGCCTGGGATTTGATTTGGGGCTCCGTTACAATTTTGCGAGAAATTTCACCGCCGCCCTGGTTTATTATGACGCCTATTCGCCGGTTTGGGCGGCGAAGTATAACACCTATTCCGATTTCCTGCATAAGAACGGCACCGCCGGGGACGGTCATTCCCGGGTACAGCCCCGCTTGAATTTCGGCCTTCAATACCAAATCCGGCCGTCCCTTTTATCCAAATATGTCTCCCGGCTTGTCATTGCCGCGGATTACCGGGATTTTTTGGATCTCGCGTCCCTTATCCCCCGGCATCCCATACTTAACGCGGGCATCGGCATGGAAATAATTTTGCTGGAGGTATTAAGCGTCCGGGCGGGGATTGCCGACGGCCTGCCTTCCGCAGGGTTTGGCCTTAATCTTTCCTTTGCGCGCCTTGACTTTGCGATGTACGGTAAAGAACTCGGCCTTGACCCAGGGATCCAGCCGGTCTACGCCGCGGCTTTCAGCCTGCTTTTCCGGTATTGAGGCCCCGCCGGAAGGCCCGGCATTTAAAAGAGCGGCAAAAGCCCCCGCCTGAATTTGAGCCGCGGCCGATTCGAACGGCCGACCCACGCCTTAAAAGGGCGTTGCTCTACCTACTGAGCTAGCGGCCCGGATTTTGTTACTCTAACGAAAAAAATCCCCCTTGTCAAGGGGGATTTTAACTGCGCCGGGGTCCTTCTATTGCGGAAAAACAGCGGATCGTTTATTTTAACCCTATGGTATCCATAGCGTTTACCGGGGGCGGAAGCGGGGGGCACATTTATCCCGGCCTTGCGGTGGCTTTTTATATAAAAAAGCAGATTTCCTGCCGTATTTTCTGGATAGGTTCGGGCACGGAAAAATTCCGCTCCGCCGTTGAGAAAGCGGGGTTTGAGTTTTTCGGGATTCCCGCGGGAAAATTACGGCGCCACTTTTCCTTACAGAATTTTGCGGATATTTTTAAAGTCGCCGCGGGTTTTTTTGCGGCCCGGCGGATCCTGAAAAGGGAAAAGCCGGCCCTGCTTTTTTCCAAGGGAGGCTTTGTCAGCGTTCCCCCCTGCGCGGCCGCCGCGTCCCTGGGCATCCCGGTATTTACCCATGAATCGGATCTCAGCCCCGGGCTTGCCACCAAAATCAATATCCGCTTTGCAAAGAAAATTTTCGTCCCCTATGAGGAGGCCCTTGCCTTTTTCCCCCCTTCCTTTAAGAAGCGGATTACCGTAAGCGGAAACCCCATACGTCCCGAATTCCGCGCCGCCGACCCCGCCAAGGGCCGGGCCTTTCTTGGGGCGGCCAGGGAAGATCGGATCCTCCTCGTATTGGGAGGAAGCCAGGGCGCCCGGGAAGTCAATGATCTTATCCGGGCGAGCCTTCCGAAACTAAGGGAACTGTTTTTTGTGGTTCACCAGACCGGTCCCCTAAACGATTGGGAACTTCAGCCTGCGGATCGGTATAAACCTTATCCCTTTATCCAGGACGAACTTCCCCATGTGATCGCCGCCGCCGATATCGTGCTGGGGCGGAGCGGCGCCGGAACCCTTTGGGAAAACGCGGCCCTGGGGCGGCCCATGGTGCTGATCCCCCTGTCCGGTTCGGGGACCCGGGGGGATCAGGTTGAAAACGCCCGCTATTTTGAAAAGGCCGGCGCCGCGCTTATCCTGCCGGGGAAGCCGGCCTCTCCGGAAAAACTGCTCAAAATCCTGACGGCCCTTGCGGAAGACGAGCCCAGGAGAAAGGCCATGGCCGCCGCCTCCGCCCGGATCGGCGCGAAGGACGGGGCGGCCCTTATCGCCGAAGCGGTGATAGGGGCCCTTGAGGGGCGGGCATGACCCTGGATACCATTTTTTTGGTGCTTATCCTGCTGCTGGTAATCCGCTGCGCCCTCCGGGGCCTGGTCAGGGAATTTTTAACCATGGCCGGCTGGGCCCTGGGCATCCTGGGGGGAGTTTTTTTCTATCAGCGGGGCGGCGCCGTTATCCGGACGAAGATCCTGGCCGGCGTCCCGGTGCTGCCGGAAATTTTAGCCTTTATCGGCATCTTTTTAATTGTTTTTTTGATGACGAAATTCTTGGAACGGATCCTCGGGGATATTATTGAGGGGATAAACCTGAGGGGGGCGGATCGCGCCCTGGGGGTTCTTTTTGGTTTTCTCGAAGGGATTGCCCTGATCGGGCTCATCCTGCTGGGGCTTATCCTTCAGCCCCTCTTTAACGCCCAGCCCCTTTTGGCGGGCAGTGTCTTTGCCCGGATTCTTTTGCCCCTGATCCGGAACGCTCCCCTGGGGGATTTTTTAAATATCTTTTCATCCATGGGCGTCCATGTTTGAAAATGTTTTAGGCCAGCCCGCGGCGGCCCAGCTAGCCCGGGATATTGGGGAGGGCCTCCTGGCCCCTTCCATGCTCTTTTGCGGCCCCCCGGCTTCGGGCAAGGGTACCGCCGGACTGGAACTGGGCCGGATCCTCTCCTGCGAAAACGCCGCTTCCCGGGGGGCCTGGAATTGTTCCTGTTCCGCCTGCTCCCATCACCGTTCCCTTTCCCATCCGGACATCCTGCTCCTGGGGCTCCGTAGTTTTTCCGCGGAGATCGCCGCAAGCTCCGCCGCCTTTTTACGGGAACCGGGGACCCCCTCGGTGCGGCTCCTTTTTCAGCGTTCCCTTAGGAAGCTCCTGGCCCGTTTTTCCCCGGTTCTTTGGGAAGACGAAACCAAATTCGGAAAAATCCGGGGCCCCTTGACCGCTTTGGAGGAAGACGCCGACGACTTAAGCGCCCTTGCCGGGGAAGGGCGCCCCCTTCCCCCTCCGGAGGCTCTTAAAAAATTATGCGGCCGGATCCTCAAAAACGCCTCTAAACTGGAGGCCGAGGGGATGGGGGAGGGAGTCCCGGTTTCCCAAATTAGGCGGGCCGCTTTTTGGAGCCGCCTGGCCCCCCAGGGGAAACACAAACTCCTGTTAATCGAAAACGCCGACCGCATGTCCGAGGGGGGGCGGAATTCCCTGCTTAAAATTCTTGAAGAACCCCCGGGGACGGTAACCATTGTTCTTACCAGTCCCCGGGAGGAGTCCCTGCTTCCCACCATTTTGTCCCGGCTCCGGCCCTACTATTTTGCCCCCCGGATTGCTTCTTTAGAAGCGGAGGTAATACGCCGGGTGTTTCGGGATCCGGTTTACGCGGATGCCCTGGGCGCCGGGAGGGCCGAAAAAAACCGGGATGCCGGCCCCGGGAAGGAGGTCAGGGCCTACCTGGATTCCTTCCTTCCCATGCCGGGAAATGTCTTGCCCCTGGCCGCCTTTTTTGCCGCCTCCGTCGCTTACGCGGCGGCGGTGGACCTGCGCCGGCGGGGGGGAAATTCCCTGCCGCCTCCCCTGGTTGCCCTGGGCAAATATACCGCCCCCATTGCCGAAGCGGCGGGATTCGGGCGGCCCCTGGAGGATCTCCGGGCGGTCCTGGCGAAGGTCCTGGGGGAATTGGAAAATTTCGAGGCCCGGGATCTTTTTTCCCAATTCCTCAGCCGCCTCCTTGCCCTGGTTTCGGAGAGTTTTAAGTCCCTTCTTGTTTCCCCCCAGGAATTTCCGGCCCCCCATTCTCATTGGATCCTTTATAATGATATATGGAAGAATACGGTAAAAGAGACGGATATCGCGGTAAATACCTATAATCAAAACCCTGCCTTGGCTCTGGAACGGCTGGGTACGGAGCTTCGGCGGGCCCTGGGGGAACGGTATGAGACAGTTTATTAAACGGGCCCTGCAAAAACTCAATAAACTTACCGAGGAGCAGATCCAGAACCTCCTGGTCTCCGCCGCGGGGGAGATTGACCGGCTGGAAACGGTTCTGGATTCCCTGACCGAGGGGATCCTGGTCTGTGACAGCGAAAACAACCTTGTTTTAGCTAATAAATATGCCGAACGGTTTCTTCCCCTTGCCCATTATGAACAGGAAAACGCGCTCATCTGGTCGGCGGTGCGGGAGGAAAAGATCGCCGAATTTTTTGAGGCCACCCTCCGGGCGGGGGACCGGGTGGAGGAACGGGAATTCGACGTGGATTATAAGGGGAAACTGCGGCTCCTCAGCATCAGCATACTCCCCCTGGTCCGGGACCATCAGGTTTCCGGGTCGGTCATTTATATTGAGGATATTACCGAAAAGCGGGGCAAAGAGGCCCTGAACCGGCGGCTGGAAACCCTGGCCAGCCTTACCACCCTGGCCGCCGGGGTGGCCCATGAGATAAAAAATCCCCTGGGTTCCCTTTCAATTCATGTCCAGCTTATCCAAAAGGCCATGGCCGCCAATAAGGAACTTTATTATACCGCCCATCCCCAGGAAAAAGATGCCCTGGGCCGGGGGCCTACGGAATATTTTAGCCTGCTGGACCGGTATATCGCCGTGGTCAACGAGGAAATCGACCGGCTTAACCGCATCGTGGTGGATTTTCTTTTCGCGGTGCGGCCCATGAATATGGACCTGCGGGAGGGGGATATCAACGCCCTTATCCGGGAACTCACCGATTTTGTCTGGTTTGAATTGGAGGCGGCCCATGTGGAATG
>JAITRD010000166.1 GCA_031288575.1 Treponema sp.
CGCTGCGGGTTCGGAATCTTTCTGGGGGGAACGCCGTATGGCTTCTTCGGCGTATGCACGCTCCCGCGTGCCCTTACCGGACGCCCCCTAGCTCCAGCCTCCTCGGGGCTGCGCCCCTGCGGCGGCTTCCGCCACCCCCGCTCATTAGCCGGAAAATTTTGACGATTTAGGAACAAGGTCCTGCCGGCAGCGGCTGCATCCCAGGACATGCACATGGGACCGGCCGGGCCGTTCAAACATGCGGGATACAAGAATGTCCCCGCGGTCCAGGGTGGCCCCGCAGACCGGGCAGCTTCGGGTCCGGTCCCCGTCGAGGCAATAGATACAGCCCCGGATATACATCATCCGGTCCTTGCCGGTAAAGGAGGGAAAGGCCGTAGATTTTACCCGCTCCCCCTTTTCCAGCAGGGCGGAACAAACCGGGCAAGTCTGGGGATCCCCGGGAATCCCGCTGCGTACCCCTTTTTTGAGATTTTTGCCCCTTTTTTTAATCAGCGCCGGGGCTTTATTACCGGGTCCAAAAACCAGGCTGTACCCAAACCAGAGGAGGAAAATACTAACTAACACAAATAAAAAAGCTTGTATATATTGGCCCATGATAATTACCGCCGTCCCTGCGGGGCTCCTGCATTTACCTTAACTTAAACCGGAAAACGAAAAAATCACGACCCTCCCCCTTGCGGCAGACAGCCCGTTTTCCCCCCTCATCCAGAAATCTCTTCCCCCCAAAGGCCCTGCTTTTACCGCTTAAACGTCCCCCGAATGGAACAATAAAGCCGGCTGGGAGGGCAAAATTCCCATGGGGGGCAGAGAACCCTATGGGTCCTATGACCGAAGCTTTGCGCCATCTGTCTCTCGCGGGAGCAACGAAAAATCCTTCTTGTGCAAAGCAAGCGTGCCCCTCATGGGAATTTTGCCCTCCCAGCCGGTCATTTTTGTTACGCTTCAAGAACGGGTTATAAAAGTAAATGCAGGAGCCTTGGCGTCCCTCTTCCCGCCGGTTATACTGGAAATTGTGGCAATCCTGTATATTATCGGCACTCCTATCGGAAATCTAGGGGATATGACCTTCCGGGGGGTGGAAATTCTTAAATCCGCCGGGCTGGTTGCCTGCGAAGACACCCGCCGTACCTTGAAACTCCTCAGCCATTTTGGCATCCGGGCAAAGATGGTCTCCTGCCGCGCCCGGAATGAAGCGGTTGCCGCGGAAAAGGTCATTGCCGCCTTGAATGAAGGCCGGACCGTGGCCTATGCCAGCGACGCGGGAACCCCCGGTTTGAGCGATCCCGGGGCGGTACTGGTCCGCCGGGCGGTTGAGGCGGGGCATGAGGTTATCCCCGTTCCCGGGCCCTCGGCCTTTGCTTCCCTGGTCAGCATCGCGGGCAGCAGGGACAAAAGCGTTATCTTTGAAGGCTTCCTGTCCCCCAAAGCGGGACGCCGCCGTTCCCGGCTCGGGGAACTTTTGGCAAGCGGATCGGCCTTTGTTTTGTATGAATCCCCCTTCCGGATACTTAAGCTTTTGGAGGATCTTGCCGATCTTGATAATGAACGGTATGTTTGTGTAGCCAGGGAAATGACCAAAATCCATGAAGAATATCTGAGGGGTTCCCCAGAGGAAGTAGGCGCGGCATTAGCGAAAAAAGCTGAACAATTGGGTGAATTTTCTGTTTTTGTCTCTGGAAAAAAAGAAAATAGTGTGTAAACTATTAAGTAAAAGATGCCGATAATAGCAGTAGGTAGGCCATGAGTATGACAATCGACAGGGTCGGTTATTCGGAACCCATTCAGCCGGGAAGAAGGCCCGGGGCGGGGGAAGCGGTAAACCAAACGGAAAAGCCCGTTTCCATCACGCTCTCCCCGGAGGCAAAGGAAAAAAGCGAGTTATACCAAGCGATTAAGGTGGTATCTGCCGCGTCCGATGTGCGGTTGGAACGGATTCAAGAACTCAAACAAAAGATAAATGATCCGTCATATCTCAATGAAAAAATAATTAGCGCCACAGCGGATAAGATTATGGATTTTTTTGGTTTCTAACCGGAATCCAGCAATAGGAAGGAGGAACCCAGGGGGATATTCGGAAGGAATTTCCCAGGGGTTCCATTTTTTTTGGCGAATCCTTGCAAAAATCTCAATTCCCTGTGGGATTCTGTTGTTTATAGGCGCAGGAGTATCGGTATGTTGGATGTTTCATTCAGACTGGATCCGGAACTTATTATCGGAATGGATACCGTAAGCCGGGCGGGAACGATCTGCCGCCGCTACGGGAAGCGGGCCCTCCTGGTTACGGAACACAATCTGCATGAAAATAAGAAAATTGAACGGCTTGTCGCGATTTTGGAAGATTCGGGAATAGAAACCATCGTTTATGACGAAATCCCCGCCCAGGCAAAGGCAAACGCCGCGGAAAAAGCGGCAATCCTTGCCCGGGACGCCCGGTGTTCCGCCATTATTGCCTTTGGGGGTTTGGCGGTTCAGGCCATGGGCCGTATCGCGGCGATAAGCGCCAATTCCGGCGCGGAAATTCCGGATCTCCTGGAGGGCAAAATTCCGGAGGACAATTTTTTGCCCTATATCGCTGTCCCTACCGCCCTGCGGGACCCCTTCCTTTTTTCATCCTGCTTTGCCGCCGTTGATCCCCGGGACCGGCAGATCAAGCTTATTTCAAGCCCCCGGGGGCTCTGTGTCGGGGCGATTATCGACGGGGGGCTTTCGGAACCCCTGGGGGAGGCGGTATCCTCCTCCTTTGCCCTGGACGGCCTTTGCATTTCTGTGGAAGCCTATTGTTCCGGCAGAGCCGGGATTTTGTCCGACGCCTTTCTGGAACAGGCTATTCCCCGCTATACCCGCATATTGCAGCGTTATGAGGAGAGCCGCTTCGACGGGCTTGAGGAGGAGATGGCCTGTGCGGGGGTCCTCATGGCCCTGGGGGCGGCGGCAAGCGCCCCCGGCATAGGCACCGCCTTGGCCTATGCCATAAACAGCCGCTTCCCGGTGGATAAATCCCGGTGCGCCGCGGTGCTGTTCCCCCATGTCCTGGATAAGCTTATTGCGGCCCGGCCGGAAAGGATAGCCAAGGTTGCGGTCCTTATGGGCGAGCCCGCGGCGGCGTCCGCGGCGGAAACCGCCGCCCTGGCGGCAGCTTCCGTCCGCCGCCGCATGGAGACCCTCAAGGTTCCCGCCCGCCTTCAGGAATTCGGCCTTTCCCTGGACCGGCTGGTTTCCACGGCGGAAGCCGCCCGCGGCCTGGGCTTTATCGCCTTTTCCCCCTGGGCCGTTGCCGCCGAGGACGCCTTTGAACTGCTTAAAGCGGCCCTGTAAACAGCCTGCGCGGCTCCTCAGACTTCCCCAAAAAACGCCATGATTCCCCGGCATAAGCTGGAAAGGCTTCCCCGTTCCCAGCGGCTCCGCAAGATAGCCAAACTTTTTGAGGAGGCCGAGTACCGCCTGAGCCAGACGGGAACCCTCTCGGGAGGGGAATTAACCGGCCTGGGGGAAGCCTTGGCGGTTTTGGCCGCGGACGGGGCCTTTGCTCCCGCCGCGGCGGCGGCTCTCCGGGCCGCCGCCGGGTCCCTGGGACCCGGAGAAGCGTCCCGGCGGCCCCTCAACACGGTCCGGCATATCCTGCTGGCTGAAACCGGCCGCGTCCCCGCGGATTGGGACCTTATCGGCTCAGGGGGCCGCCTGGATCCCCAAAAACGCCGCCCCTTTCCGGGGATGACCGTATACCTGGAGGATATCCGTTCACCCTTTAATGTGGGGTCCATGTTCCGCACCGCCGAATCCTTCGGCGTCGAAAGGCTTTTCCTTTCCCCCCTCTGCGCCGATCCCCGCCATCCCCGGGCCCTCCGGACTGCCATGGGCTGCGTGGAAGTTCTCCCCTGGGAACGGCTTCCCGCTCCCCCGGAGGACCGCCCCCTTTTCCCTTTCCAAACCCTGCCGAAACCCCTTTTTGCCCTGGAAACCGGAGGAAGGGACATCGATGATTTTCCCTTTCCCCCCGGGGGCTCCCTGATCGTGGGTTCCGAAGAATTGGGGGTCAGCCCGGAGGCCCTGGCCGCCGCCGAAGCTTCCCTGGGCCGTCTTTCCATCCCCCTCTACGGTGTCAAGGGTTCCCTTAACGTTTCCGTGGCCTTCGGCATAGCCCTGGCCGCCTGGGCCCGCCGCGTCTCAAAAGCCGGGGGACAATGAGCCCCCCGCACAAGGGCGAAGCTAAGGCGCTTGCCCGGGGGAGGCTCGTTTCCGGAAATGTCTGGGGGGCTTTTCAAAGGGACCCCGGCCGCGGGCAGTGTCATCGCAAATTACACACCGCAGCCGGGGATTTTCGATTATTTATTATTATATCCCGCGGCCGTCAATATCTCAAGGAAAGTCCGAACATATATTTGAAAAACGGAACAATATTTCCTATCTTCCGGGCCGCCGCCGGCCGAAAAGGGGATCAAAATGCTTGTCCAGGTCGATTTTGGCGGTAATTCTTTTCAGGATAAAACGGTACAGGACAAAAGACAGGGCAATGGCCCCAATAAAGACAAAGATAATGCCGATAGGGGCGGCGCTTTCCGGAAGCATGGGCGATAAAAACCGAAAATAGAGAACAAAAAGCACCAAAAAGCTGATAACCGTGCTCAATACGTTAAAAACCGTCGCGCCCAGAATAAACCACAGGGTGTTTGTCTTTTTACTCATAAGGATTCCCCTTCTTTTATATTTTCAGAATTCCGGGCCGGGGGAGAAACAAGGATGCTAATCAGAAGGATGAAGCAACAGACCACCACGCTGGCATCGGCAATATTGAAGGTCGGCCACCGTTCAAGCCCCAGGAAGCCGTAAAATTTCACGCTGATAAAATCCACCACCCCGTCGGGGCGGAATATCCGGTC
>JAITRD010000177.1 GCA_031288575.1 Treponema sp.
GTGGACGCGGTTGTGGGTCCCGCCATGGGGGGAATCATTGTGGCCTATGAACTGGGCCGCCAGCTGGGGCTTCCCGCCTTTTTTACCGAACGGGATGATACGGGGGCCATGGCCCTCCGCCGGGGCTTTGAGGTAAAGCCGGGGGAACGGATCCTGATCGCCGAGGATGTGGTTACCACCGGCAAATCCTCCGGGGAAAGCGCCGCGGTTCTGGAAGCCCTGGGCGCAAAGGTGGTTGCCCTGGCCTGCGTGGTGGACCGCCGGACCGGGGAAGCCGCCATTCCCTGGCCCCTCTATGCCGCGGCCCGGATTGGAGCGGCAAATTGGGAGGCCGCCTCCTGCGAGCTTTGTCAAAGGGGAATTCCTCTGGTAAAACCGGGTTCGCGGAGGTTTTAAAAACATCTTGCCGCGGACCGGAGGCCCGATGGACCTCGCCTTCAAACCGGCTGGGAGAAATCCTGGCAAGGCAAGGGCAGCCCGGGAAGAAAATTTGAGCAAAAAAAAGCCCTCCGCCGGGATAACCGGCAGAGGGCCTTTTCAACAAAACCATGGGGATTTGGGGTTTATACGCCGATTCCCCGCATATATGTTTCCAAAAATTCTACAAAACGCCCCATGTCTTCAATCTGAATGTCCCCGATATTGGCGATCCGGAAGGTGCTGGCCTCCGCGAGTTTGCCGGGATAAATGGTAAAACCCAAATTCCGGGCCCTGTCGTGGAGTTCCTCAAAACGGTAGTTAGGCCTTTCCGGTTCAATGATGGCGGTGATAAGTTTTGACTGGGCCTCCTCGGGAACCAGCATCTTAAGGCCCATCCTTTTTACCGCAGCCGCCAAAACCTCCCAGCAGGCGGTATAACGCCGGTAACGGCCCTGAAGGGTCTCCAGTTTTGTCTCAAGAATCGCCTGCCGCAGGGCGTAAAGGGTTTGGACCGGCGGGGTAAACCGGGTTTGCCCGTTTTTTTTAAAATAGGCGTGTTGATCCCAGAGATTAAGGTAATAACAGCGTTTGGGGTAATCCCGGATCTTTTCCAGAGCCCCCTTCCGGCAAAATACAAAGGCAACCCCCGCCATACCCTGGATGTTTTTATTGGAGGTGGAGGCCATAAAATCAAAACCGTCCCGTTCCATGTCTATGGGAATAGCCGCAAAGGCGCTTACCGCGTCCACAATGGTGGTGATGTTCCGTTCCTGGCAAAACCGGCACAGCTCCGGCGCCGGGTTGAGGAGCCCCGTGGTGGTCTCGTGGTAAACCAGGGCAAAATGGGTATAGGCCCCGTCGATAAGCCGCTGTTTAAGGGCCGCGGTATCCGGCAAAAGAAAGCCGGAACTTTTGACCACGTCGTGGGGAATGCCGTAGGAGGCGGCGATCCGGGAGAACCGTTCCCCGTAGGCGCCGTTATCCAGGATGAGGAGTTTTGCCCCCGGGGGCACACAGGAAGAGATCATCGCCTCATCGGCGGCGGTGCCGGAACCGCCGAAAAGAACCGTCTCAATATCCCCCCTTTGACCGGCCAGGGCGGAGAGTTCTTCCGTAATCCACCCCATCACCGCGCCGAATTCCCTTTCCCGGGGGCAGATATCTCCCTGAACCTGGGCATATTTCACGCTGTCGGTGGTGGTGGCCGGCCCGGGGTTTAAAAGCACCTCCCGCCGCACCCTTCGCAGGGATTCGCTTTCGATAATGCGGGGATAAGTGATATCCCGGGCCAGGGCGAAATGGTTTTCATCGTCAATTTCCCGCCAAAGATAATGTTCTATCTTCCGGATAAGGATGACCCTGTCCCCGGGAAGTTTCCCGGCCAGGGCGTCCCGGCTTACGGCGGACATGGCGGCTTCATAATCCATCCGGGGTAAATCCGCGGCATGGGCGCGGCAGTAGGCGCTCATGGCCTCCAGGACAGGTTTTTCCAGTTTGGTGATCCCCACCAGTTCCCCGTAAATCGAGGAAAGGTCTTCCTTCTGTTTTGAATTTCCCAAAAGGCGCTGTTCCCCGTCGGCTTCGAGGTATACCTCATCCCCGGAATTGGTTTTCCCCGACGCGAGGATCAGGTTGGGCCGTTCATCGTTGATCAAAACAAAAAGCCCGATGTCATCGTAGATAAGATCGGATTCTAAAATCAGGGCGGCCCCGCAGGCCCGTTCCGCACACAGGGCCAGGGTTCCCATACTTCCCGTGGAGGCGTAATTGTCGTTTTTGACCAGGGTAATGTTGGAATATTTTAAAGCAAGTTCTTCGTACCATTCGGCCCCATACCCGGTCCCAATAATAATTTCCTCAACCCCGGCGGCTGTTAATTTTTTTACCGACCATTCCACAATGGGAAGGGCGCCGATTTCCAAAAAACCCTTGGGTTTAAGGGCGGTCCGGTCTTTAAGCCGGGTTCCCATCCCCGCCGCCATGATGATTGCCTGCCTGATCATATTCTGTCCTTTACCGAATGAATTGTATAAACCGTTCCGCAACTTCATAGGGCTTTATTCCGGGCCGCCCCAGATCGTCCCGGGTTCCCGGGGTGATGGGAACATAGATAAACCGTAAACCGCCGGTACGAACCCAGTCCCGGGTTAGCTCCTCCAGTTCCTCCGGGGTGTTGGCCCGGAAAACCGCGGGATAGCCGAAGGCTCGGGCCAAAAGGGGATAATCAATCCCGGGGGATACGGTAAACTGACCGCCGGTAGATTCGTGGCACCGGTTGTCAAAGAGGATGTGGAGCATCCCCGGAGGTTTGTACCAGGCGTTTACCCCCAAAGAACCGGCCCGCATGAGCAGGGAACCATCCCCGTCCAGAACGATTACCCGCTTATCCGGCCGGGCCAGGGAAAGGCCCAGGCCCAGGGAGGATACGCAGCCCAGGGAGCCTACCATATAGAGGTTATTCGGTTCATCCCCCAGGGTATAGAGTTCCCGCCCGGTAAAACCGGTGGTGGCAAGGAAAAGGCATGATTTCCCGGCGCCGGCCTTGACCCTTTGGAGCATCTCAAACCGGCGGGGCAGATTCCCCGTCTCCACAGGTTTTTTGTCTTCCCGCAAAACAACCGGGGAAAAGGTACCTTTTTTGACGATAAAAAAATAGGGTTTACGATCCCGGATACATTCATCCGCCCGGGCCAACTGCTTTTCCCCTTCTTCCGGATCCGCGGAAAGAAGGGCATAATTTATCCCCATGGTTTCCAGCATGGTATCGGTGATAAGCCCCATCAGCTCATGCTGGGGTTCATCCACGGTCCCCGCCGCGCCCCGGAGGGAAACAAAACCAAGGACGGGAATGCGGAAAATGGCGTTTAGCGATGTGAGGGGAGAAACGGCGTTTCCCAAACCGGAGTTTTGCATCAGCGCCACCGGCCGCCTGCCGCCGAGATAGGCCCCGGCGCATACCGCCACCGCGTCCCCCTCGTTGGCGGCCATCACGTATTCACATTCATTAATGGAGTAGTTGATAAGATCCTTGAGGAAGGAACAGGGAACTCCGCAAAAAAAATCAAAGCCCCGGGTTTTTAAAATTCCCCCAAAACGGCCGGTATCTAACATGATCCCGCTCCCTGTGTTTTATTTTGCGCCCGGGATAAGCTCCAGAATATCCTTAATCGGCATACATAACTCATCCGCCTCTTTTGCCCGTTCATGTTCCAGGATGGTTTTCGCCGCCGCAAGCATCGCCGGGTAGGAGGCCCGGAGCATATGGTTTGCGTAGATGATAATATTCGCCCCCCAGGAGGCAAGTTCGGTTTCGGTATATTGGTTGTAGGTGGTGGGGACCAGAATGAGGGGAATATTTTTATATTCCCCGCGGAAACGGTAACAGAATTCACGGATATCCCCGCCGGAGCTTTCTTTGCTGTGGATCATGATGCCGTCGGCGCCGGCGCCCACATAGGCCAGGGCCCGTTCCAGGGCATCGTCCGTGGTTTTCCCCGCGATAAGGCTTTCAAGCCGGGCGATAATCATAAATTCCCGGGTTACCTGGGCCCTTTTCCCCGCCTGAATTTTTTCGCAAAATTCCTCAACCGGCATGAGCTGCTGTTCCACCTCGGTACCAAAGAGGGAATTCTTTTTGAGGCCCCTTTTGTCTTCGATGATAACCGCGGAAATTCCGTTCCGTTCCAGGGTGCGGACGGTAAAAACAAAATGCTCCGGAATACCCCCGGTGTCGCCGTCGTAAATAATGGGCTTGGTGGTACATTCCAGAATCTGGGTAAGGTCCTGGAGCCGGGTGGTAATATCCACCGCCTCAATGTCGGGCTTCCCCTTGCTGGCGGAATCGGTCAGGCTTGAAGACCACATGCCGTCAAAACGGTGGACCCCGTCTTCCTTGGGTATCTCAAGGTGTTCGATGATCAGCCCCGAAAGGCCGGAATGGGCCTCCATGATCCTGACAACGGGTTTTGCCGCTATGAGCCTGCGGAGGGTTTTAAGCCGCAGATCCGGGGTCGTGCCTATGGAGGTAAGGGATTCGTTAAAGGCGGTAGAATTAATACCCTGGGTATAGGGGATTTCAACCACCTCCCCTCCCAGTTCCGCCATTACCCGGTACACATCCTCCCGTTCTTTGCTTAAAACACCGGTTTTCCAGTCATCCCCGTGGATGATTATATCGGGGCGGTATTTTTTTAAGTTGGGAATATAACTCCACTCTTCCTGGGGCACCACCCGGCTCACATCCCGCAGACTTTCTACCACCTGTTTCCGCTGTTCGTAGGAAAGATAGGGCAGCCGTTTATACTTGGCAATAGCCGAATCCGTCAAGAGCCCCACCAAGACTTCCCCAAACAGGGAAGCCTGGTGCACAATATTAACGATCCCCGGATGGATGATATCGGCGGTCATTCCCACATACACAGTTTTCATAAAAAGTATACCCCTTGATGAACAGGAAACCCCGGCCCGATTACCTCGCGTTCCTTGCACTCACATAAATACTCAGGCTGGTAGTTACCAAAGAAAGGGTCGTCATAACAACCGGAGCGTATTGATTAAAATAAAAAAGAAAGGCATTAGTATCCGCGGTAATTACCGTCTCGGGAGCGATAGGGACGGATTTGTTCTGCTTTTTCCCAGCGACATCGGTGATGGTTACCGACTGCATGGAGTTCCGCCCGGGGACAAAACCTCCCGCCAACGCGATATAATAATCCCAGCCCCGATCTGGTATATAGGGATAACGCCCCGGCGCCACCACCGCTCCCGCCACGGTTACAAAATATTGCCTGAAGGGAATGATCAGGACATCGTTTTCTTCGATGATCAATTCACTGTGATATTCGGCATCGTAGAGGATGGGATTTAAATTCACCGGGATATGTTCCTCCCCCCGGATGAGATAGGCGTTTTTTGTATCCGACACCGCGGAAAACCAGTGGCCGTTTCTGCGGATCAGGGAAGCATAATTTTCGCCCCGGTTAAAGGGAACCACCAGCCGGGTTGAAACCGTCGGGCTTGCCCCGGCATTTGCCGCGTTTGTTCCCGCACTGCCGGAGGGGCTAACGGCACCTTCCACAAACATGACCGGCTGTAATTTGGTTATTTCGGGAACCGTAATAGCATCATAATCTTGTAAAGAATAATTTACCGCAACATCCTCTTCGGCTAAGAAAATTTTATCCCCCGAGACGGAAACACTATTCACCATGCGTACCAATTCAAGGCGGGTTTTATCCGCCGTCGGGGTAAATCCGTTACCGTATATTTCTATCAGTTCCTTAAGTTCCTCCCCCTCCAAAAGCTGATAAGCGCCGGGACGTTCCACCGCTCCCGTTATAGTTACGGTGCGGCTGACCCGGCCCAGGGTTATAATATCGCCGGGACGCAGATAGGGGTCCTGGGTCAAATCGCCGAACCGGGAGGCTTTAAAAAGATCATATACCTTGGTCAAACCGCCGGAAGATTGAACCTGTACATCCCGCAGGGAAGAAAAATTGGTTGTATTATCCTTGAGGATCGAAGAAAGCCGGTTTAAACCCCAGGCGTTTATTTCCGTAGCGGCTTTGACTTCCCCTTTTATATAAACCATAAATACCGCGGGCTGGGACAAAAAAAGCTGCACCCCGCTTAAGGGATAGTTATTTGCCACGACCGCTTCGACCTGGGTCTTTACTTGGCTGAATGTTTTACCGCTTCCGTCAATGGTTCCCAGATTGGCAACCCGGATCCGGTAAGTAGTGTCCACCGTGATGGTATATTTAATGATCTGGGTGCCGGCCAAATATACCAGGGTATAGATATCCCCCGGGGTAACCCGGTAATTGGGATTGGACAATGCCAACTGGGCATTGGCGCTTATGTTTTGTGTTAAGGTAAGATCCTGGGCAAAAAGGTAACCCGGAGTAAAAAAACCCGGGCATAAACACACAAAAAAGAAAAGGACCCTTTTCATTCTCCTCCCCCTCCGAATTTTGCCATGACCGCCGGGTCTTTTTTTATATCCGATAGGGCATTTGCTATAAAGGCAAGGAAGGCCCCTAAAAAGGCCGCCCCAAGGGTTGTTATAATACAGATAAGCCCCCGGCTGGGGCCTGACTTTTGATCCGGTACCTCGGCCAGTTCCAGAACCTGGAATACCGGTTTTTCGCTGGCCATGGTTACCTTTAAAAGTTCATATTGTATTTTAAGCTGGGTATAGACCTGTCTCTGGGCTGTAAGTTCCAGGGTGATGCGGTTAAGTTCCAGGGTAACGGAAGGCAGATTCCCCGTGGCGTATCCCAAGCCAAGGGATTGTTCAAGCCGGCGTCCTTCCTCTTCCAGCTTTTGGATCTCCGCAAAGGTATTGGCGATATTCGTTTCCAAATTTTCTTTTTCTATTTTGTTTTTATCAATCCCCAGGTCATTAAAACGCCGCTCCAAATAGGCGGCGCTGAAATTAACCACCCTCTGGGCAAATTCCGGATCCCGGTCACTAAAACTGATGCTCAAAACACCGCTCCCATCGTCAATTTCTGCTATTAATAGTTTTTTTAACTTCTCCCGGCTTGCCGCCCGGGGAAACTTTTCTATTTTATACCGGGCAACAAGATCAAATTCATCGGTCAGGATGTCGAGCATGGTATTGGTAGTGGTAAGATAAACCGCCAACTGGCTGTAGGTCTGGCCCGCTGCACTGATCCCAATCAAACCGGCAAGGCTGCTGAGGCTGCCGGAATCATTCAGCATGGAAGAAAGCCCGCCCCCTCCCTGGGAGGACTGATCGTTAATCAACATAAGGGCATGGGGTGTATACATATTGGGAAGCGGGGAAATTTCGGGGGGCAATTTTATTGAAATGACGGAAAAAGCTACCACGCCGACCATGGCAGTAACAACAAAGGTGAT
>JAITRD010000190.1 GCA_031288575.1 Treponema sp.
TGGAAGGATCTGGGATATGCCCTGAACCTCGCCAGGGACAGCGATGTCCCCACGCCGGTAACCGCCATGGTCCATGAAATCTTTAAGGCGGCCCGGGCCGGGGGGGAAGGAAAAAAATCTCAACCCGCGGTGGTACGCCTGTGGGAATCTTTGCTTAAAATTGATATAATTTGAGCCTGTCCCAAAACTAATTGACTATGCGCTAAAGCGCATGGTTTTGGGACAGGCTTGAGCCGTTGGCTCTTGCAGTTTTTCAGGCTTTTAGCCTGCGAACCTTTGGTTCGACAAAACTGCGGAATTATAAGGTCGCTTTCCCAAAAACTGAAGTTTTGGGAAAGCCTCGATTATTAAGGTTCTCACTACCCCTCCCTTTGCGGCAGATAGCCCGTTTTCCCTCCCTCATCCAGAAAAGCTCTTCCCCCTCAAAGTCCTGCCTTTACCGCCTAAACCTTCCCCGAACGGAACAATAAGGCCGGCTGGGCGGGCAAAATTTCCCCGGGGGGCCGAGGACCCTGTGGGTCCTATGACCGAAGCTTTGCGCCATCTGGCCCTCCCGGGAGTAAGCCAAAGCCTCCTTGCGCAAAGCAAGCGTGGCCCCCTGGGAAATTTTGCCCGCCCAAGCCGGTCATTTTTGTTACGCTTCAACAGTGGGTTATAAAAGTAAATGCAGAATCCCCGCGGCGGCAAATTGAACGGGTCCCGCCGGTATGGTATACTCAAAGAAAAAAGGGAGGCTCTATGAATTTTAAAGATCTTGCCGCGGCCCGGTATTCGGTGCGGAAATTTTTGGATCGTCCCGTGGAGCAGGAAAAGCTGGATCTCATCCTGGAAGCGGGCCGGAAAGCCCCCACCGCGGGCAACCGCCAGCCCCACCGGATTCTGGCGGTTAACCAGGAGGAGGGCCTGAAAAAGGTTGACCTTTGTACCCGCTGCCGTTTTGGCGCTCCGGCGGTGCTTATTGTGGCCTACGATAAGGCCGAATATTGGGTCCGGAGCTTCGATGGGGAAAATTCCGGCCCGGTGGACGCCAGCATTGTAACCACCCATCTGATGCTCCAGGCAACGGATATAGGGCTGGGGACCACCTGGGTGATGTTTTTTGATCCCGCCAAAACCGCGGCGGAATTCAAATTCCCCGAAAACCTCGTCCCGGTGGCCTTTCTCCCCCTGGGTTATCCCACCCCCGACGCCGCCCCCGCGGACAGGCACGCCCAGCGTCATCCCCGGGAAAAAATCGTTTATTATAATGATTTTTCCTAATATCCTTAACAGGTTGTTTTTATGCGTATATCAATAGCCCAGATCAATTCTACTATCGGCGATTTTTCCGGGAACCGGGAAAAGATCCTGGCCTTTACCAAACGGGCCCGGGAGGAACAGGGGGCTTCCCTGGTGCTTTTCCCCGAACTGGCGGTTTGCGGGTATCCTCCCATGGATCTTTTGGATCAGGACCGTTTTGTGGAGATGAATATCCGGACCGTCCATATCCTCCAGCGGGAACTGCCCGGGGATACAGCGGTGGGGCTGGGTTTTGTAAACCGGAACCCCTATTCCCGGGGCAAGGCCCTGGTGAATATGTACGGCATCATCCTGGAGGGGAAACTGGCCTTTAGCCAGGTAAAAACCCTGCTGCCTACCTACGATGTTTTTGACGAGGCCCGTAACTTTGAATCCGCCCAAAAATGGTCGGTCTTTGAATGGCAGGGGGAGCGCATCGGGGTGGCTATTTGCGAGGATGTCTGGCGGGAAACCGATACCCCGGGAACCAGTTATCTCCGGGACCCCGTGGGGGAACTGCTGGATCAGGGGATTAGCCTCCTCTGCGTGCCCTCGGCATCCCCCTATGTGGCGGGAAAGCTGAAGGTCCGCCGGGGCATTGCCGAGCGGATCGCCCAACGGGGAAATATTCCCCTGGTGTATATCAATGCCGTGGGGGCCAACGATTCGATTATCTTCGACGGCCGGTCCTTTGTGGTGGCCCCCACCCCCGAGGCCCGCCTATCCGCCGCTTCCCGGGATTATCCGGTGCGGCTTTTTGCCCGGGCCTTTGAGGAGGACCTGGTTGCCTGGGACACCGGGGAGGCCTCATTGCCGGCGGATGCTTCCGGTCCGGTGGCGGCCCGCCGGGATGCCGCGGAGGACGACCCGGATCCTTTTAGGGTGGGCCTTACCCGGGGCGAATTGGATATCCTGGAGGACGCCCTGGTGATGGGAATTCGGGAATATATGGCCAAATGCGGCTTTACCCGGGCCCACCTGGGGCTTTCCGGGGGGATCGATTCGGCCCTGGTGGCCTATTTGGGGGTACGGGCCCTGGGAAAGGACAAGGTGGTTTGTTTCAGCATGCCCTCCCGGTTTTCCTCCCAGGGTTCCAAGGATGACGCCGCGGAACTTGCCCTTAATTTGGGCTGCCGTTATGTTACCCTGCCTATTGAGGAGGTGTATGCCGGTTTCCTCTCCACTTTGCAAGGGGTTTTTGAAAACCGGCCCTTTGGTATCGCCGAGGAGAACCTTCAGGCCCGGATCCGGGGCACCCTGCTCATGGCCTTTTCCAATAAATTCGATTCCATGCTCCTGACCACGGGGAATAAGAGCGAGCTTGCCATGGGTTACTGTACCCTCTACGGCGACATGAACGGCGCCCTGGGCCCCATCGGGGACCTCTTCAAGACCGAGGTCTTTGCCCTCTGCCGCCGGATCAACGAAAAGGCCCT
>JAITRD010000204.1 GCA_031288575.1 Treponema sp.
AAAGAATTGACAAATAAGGCTTTGTGGGAAAAGGCGGGGATAGATTTGCCCCGGTTTGATCCGGAGGCCATGATAAGGGCAACCAAGGAGACCCCCCAATGGGTTCATTTTGGAGCGGGAAACATCTTCCGGGCTTTTCCCGCCGCGCTGCTGCAAAATCTTTTGGATCAGGGGGCCGCAAAAACGGGGATCCTCGTGGCCGAAGGGTATGACGGGGAAATAATCGACCGGGTGTTTTTACCCTATGATAACCTCACCATGGCTGTTACCTTGAAGGCAGACGGAACTATACAAAAAAGGGTGATCGCCAGCGTGGCGGAGGCCTTTCGTATTGACCATCCTGGGGATTTTGAAAAACTCAAGGGGATATTCCGGGCCGAATCTCTGCAAATGGCGAGTTTTACCATTACCGAAAAGGGCTACAGTTTAAGCGGCCGGGGGGGCGTCCCCCTGCCTGAGGTGGCGGAGGATTTTCTTGGGGGGCCCGCTTCTCCGAAGAGTTATATCGGCCGGCTTACCGCCCTCTGTTATGAGCGGTATACCGCGGGCAAACTACCCCTAGCCCTGGTAAGTATGGATAACTGTTCCCACAACGGGGACAAGTTATACGCCGCGGTGGAAGCCTTTGCGGTAAAATGGTCCGAAAAGGGTCATACGGAAAGGGGTTTTTTGGATTATATCCGGGACCAGGGGAGGGTTTCCTTTCCCTGGACCATGATCGATAAAATAACTCCCCGGCCCGACGACAGCGTAAAGGCCATGTTGGAAGAGGCCGGCTTTACCGATACCCATGGGCAGGTTACGGCAAAAAATACCTATATTGCCCCCTTTGTAAACGCCGAAGAGGCCCAGTATCTGGTAATAGAGGACAGCTTCCCCGGGGGGCGTCCGGCCCTGGAAAAAGCCGGGGTCCTTTTTACGGACCGGGAAACGGTGGATAAGGTGGAAAAGATGAAGGTCTGCACCTGCCTTAACCCCCTGCATACCGCCCTGGCTGTTTTTGGCTGCCTTTTGGGCTATACCAAGATTTGCGATGAAATGAAGAACCCGGATCTGGTCCGGCTGGTGGAAATTATCGGATATACCGAGGGTCTTCCGGTGGTTACGGATCCGGGGATCCTCTCCCCCCGGAAATTCATCGACGAGGTGTTACAGGTCCGGCTTCCCAATCCCTTTATGCCCGATACCCCCCAACGGATCGCCACCGATACCTCTCTCAAAATCCCCATCCGTTTTGGTGAAACCATCAAGGCCTACCTGGCAAGCGGTAAGCTGGATGTGAAAAACCTCAAGCTCATCCCCCTGGCATTGGCCGGCTGGCTCCGTTACCTCCTGGGGATAGACGACCAGGGAAAACCCTTTGCCGTAAGCCCCGATCCCCAATACGAAGGCCTCTCCCAGGCCCTGGGGGGGATCAAGCTGGGGGACCGGGGGCCCTTTCACGGGGTCCTGGAACCGATCCTCAAGGACCCGAGCCTCTTCGGGGTCAACCTCTACGAAGCGGGGCTGGGAGAACGGGTGGAGAATTACTTCGGGGAACTCCTGGAAGGCCCCGGCGCGGTGGCGGCGGCCCTAAAGCGCCATACCGGGTAGAACTATACAGAAGTTCCGCTTTTCAGTATCCTGGGCCCATGACCATTTGGTTTGCCTCGGGGAATCAGCATAAAAAGGCGGAGTTGGAGGCCCTGCTGGCGGGGCATACCCTTAAAATCCCCGCCGAGGAGGGGCTCGGTTTTGATCCCGATGAATCGGGGGAGAGCTTTGCCGAAAACGCCCTGATCAAGGCCCGGGAACTGTACCGCCTGGTCTCAGGCCTTGGCTCCGGGCCGGTGATTGCCGACGATTCCGGCCTGTGCGTGGACGCCCTGGGGGGCCGCCCGGGGATCCGTTCCGCCCGTTACGGCAATACCGACGGCGCCAGGCTGGAAAGCGGGGAACGCAACCGGCTGCTCCTTCAGGAACTGGGGGACAATCCCCGGCGGGGCGCCCGTTTTGTCTGCGCCATGGTACTTCTTTTTAACGAGGACCGTTTCTTTATCGCCCAGGAAACCCTGGAGGGGGAACTTATCCGGGAGGAGCGGGGAAAGGGGGGCTTCGGCTACGACCCCATCCTCTACCTTCCCCAGGAGGGCCGTACCGTGGCGGAGCTGGGGGAGGATGAAAAAAACCGTATCAGCCACCGGGGAAAGGCGGCCCGGATCATCGCCGGAATTTTAGCCGGGCTTTCCTGAGGCTTATCCGTTAATATTAAGAGCAATATGGCAAAGATCAACCTTGAAGCGGAACTCAACCCGCCCCAGGTCCGGGCGGTAACCACCCTGGAGGGGCCGGTACTCATCATCGCCGGGGCGGGCTCCGGGAAAACCCGGGTTATCACCTACCGGATCGCCCATATGCTGGAACAGGGGATCCCCCAATCCGCCATCCTGGCCCTGACCTTTACCAACAAGGCGGCCCGGGAAATGGAGGCCCGGGTCAAGGAACTTACGGGGAAAAAACTGCAAAACCTGACCGTCAGCACCTTCCACGCCTTCGGGGTAAGGATCCTCCGGGAAGAAATAGAACGGCTGGGGTACCGCCGGAATTTTTCAATCTACGATGAAACCGACCGGAACCAGCTTATTAAGGAGAGCCTCCGGGAATGCCGGATCTCCGCCGAAGGGGTGGATCTCTACGCCCTGGGACAACTCTTTTCCAATATCAAAATAGGCCGCATCCGCTGGGGGGAAGGGGCGGATCCCGCCTATGAAGGGGTGTACCAGGAATACCAGAGTTGCCTGAAAATATTCAACGCCCTGGACTTTGACGATCTCCTGGTTATCCCCATCGAGCTTTTTGAAAAACACCCGGAGGCCCTGGAAAAGTACCGCCGCCGCTACCGCTACCTGATGGTGGACGAGTTTCAGGACACCAGCCTTACCCAATACCGGCTTTTGCGGCTCCTGGCGGACCGGAACGTCTGCGTGGTCGGGGATGACGACCAGTCCATCTATTCCTGGCGGGGGGCCAATTACGAAAACATCCTCCTCTTTGAGCGGGATTTTCCCGGCACCGAGGAGATTAAGCTTGAACAGAATTACCGTTCCACCACCACTATCCTGGAAGCGGCCAACGGGGTTATTTCCAACAACACCAACCGGAAGGGGAAAAAACTCTGGTCCGGCAACGCCGGGGGAAAGCCCATAGAGATCCTCTACCCGAAAAACGAAGGGGAGGAGGCGGATTTTATCGCCGCGGAAATTCACCGGATCATGTTCCGGGAAAGGCTTAACTACGACGATTTCGGGGTCCTCCTGCGGACCAATTCCCTTTCGGCCTCCATTGAGGAAGCCTTCCTTGCCGGGGACATCCCCTACCGCCTTTCGGGGGGCACCAGTTTTTTCCAGCGCAAGGAAATCAAGGACATCCTCTCCTATCTCCGG
>JAITRD010000275.1 GCA_031288575.1 Treponema sp.
TTATTTGCCCTACGGTGTAGTTTCTTGAAAGGCCCTGCCCTTTCCGTTGCTTTTCTTTGATATAAGGGGAATTGTCATGGGTCCAAAAGTTCAAAAGAAAATCCGTTAAGGGAACCGCCGCCCGGCTTTGCGATTGGACATAAGAGGCAAGCAGACCCCGGCGTTGTAATTCTTTGCAAATATATTCACAATCCTCCGCCGCCAAATCCGCCTCCCTTGCCATGTCCCGGAGGGTGTACTTTTTAAGGGGAACCGCCTCTCCCCCCCGGGGTATGCCGTCCCTGAGCCATTGAAAGGCGGTTTGTATTGCCGCCGCCTCTGCTTCCTGCTTTGTGCTGATTGCCGGTAAGTATTCCCCCGTGCTTTCGTTCTTGAATGATACGGAGTAGTACCGCCGCCCCGCCCGCCGGAAAACTGAAAAGGGTAATTTTGCCATGTTCCTAACCCTGCGAAATGGCATTGAAAACGGGTCTATGTGCCAGTTTTATGTGCCATTTTTGGCATACGCAATGATTAGAAACGCCCGCCGCCGGGTAGTTCTGCCGGTAATTCCTTATAACATAAGAAATTGCCGTTTAGCCAAGACCGGGAATTGAACCCGGGACCTGCGCATTACGAGTGCGCCGCTCTACCGACTGAGCCATCTTGGCAAAAAATCATAATACAGCATTATACCGATATGGCTAAAAAAGAACAAGCTTTAGATTTCCCCCGGCAGCAATTCCAAATTTAACTATTCAAAAACCGAAAAGAGACCTGATACTTCTATCGGGGGTCCTGCCGGCGTGAAAAAGCGGGGTCCCCTTCCCCTCCTTTTTCACGCCGCCACCCCCGTGAGCCTTTTCGGGTCTCTTTTCGACCGGAATACTTTTTGGAATTGCTGCCACCAACCAAGGGAAAAGGTAAAAAATGGTCAAATGAATTCAGGAGCCGGGGCTGGTTTCATTTGACCATTTTTTGAATTTGGAATTGCTGTTCCTCCGGGAGGCGTTATGTTACCCCCAAACACGCTCGCCCATGCCTCATTGGGCGTCCCCGGTTCCAGCCCGCCCGCCGCGGGTTTTCCGCGGGGCAAAGCCGTAGATTGGCTAAAAATTTCTCGGTCATAGTTCAAGGGGGCTTTATGCCGATAATGACAGGGGCCTAGCTTCTATAGTATATTGAACTTGTTTCAAAACCCGGTTAGCGCGAACCTTCGGTTCGATGAAAAATGATCGGGAAGGAATTTCTGTTGGTTTGTCCGGTAGTTTCCTGTTCTAAAGGGGGATCTTCGATGTCCGATATGTCTAATCCTTACCAAAGCCCGCAAACTGAAAGCAGCCCGGCGGCACCCTTAACGGCCCAGGGGGTTTTGACGGAGGCTATGGTCTTTTATTTGCGGGGGGCTTCTCCGTGGATCCGGTTTATCGGGGTGCTGAGCTATATCGGGAGCGGTTTTATGGCGGCGGCCGGGCTGGCAATGATAGTTGTGTCTCCGGGGCTTGCGGACAGTTCATCCCTTTTTAGCTCCATCGGTTTTAACGCGGGGATGGGCGCGGTTTATATCGCCCTGGGGGTGATTGTCTTTTTTCCCGCCCGGTTTACCTACAAATTCGGGGCGAAAATCAGGAGTTACCTTCAAAGTAACGCGGAACAGGAATTGGAGCTGGCCTTTAAGAACAATAAGTCCCTTTGGAAGTTTTATGGGATCCTCTCGATTGTGTACCTTGCCATTATTCCGGTAGCCCTGGTGATCGGCATTCTTATTGGTTTTGCCGTTCTTTGATGGCTGGATTTGAGCGCCGGCTTATTGACACTTCTTTTGGGGTTGCGACGCCGGAGGGGATAGAATTTGCCCTTTATCCCGCGGGTCTGGCTGTCCGGGCTTGCGCTTATGGGATTGACGCGCTGGCCCAGGGGGCTTTTATTTTTGCCGCAATCATCATAGTCGGTTCATGGGAAGACATAATCGGCATTTGGCTGATGCTTATCATCGCTTTTGGGATAAATTGGTTTTATCATGTGGCCTGTGAACTGTTTTTTAAGGGACAGAGCCTGGGAAAGCGGATCATGGGCCTGCGGGTAGTCCGGAGCAACGGTTCGCCGGTTAATCCCGGCGCTTCATTTTTGCGGAATTTGCTGCGTTTTGCCGATACCTTCATGTTCCTCTGCCTCATAGCCCTGGTATGTCTCGCGGCAAGCCGGGGCTTTAGGCGTTTGGGGGATTGGGCCGCGGATACCCTGGTGGTTTATACCTCCCGGTCCCTGGCGCCGGTGCGGCGGTCCCCCCCGGTTCCTGAGGGGCCGGTTATTGTCCCCGGGCGTCCCCTGTCCTATGAAGAAAAACAGGGTCTGCTCTTATTTGCCCGGCGTTATTCCCTGCTGGGCAAAGCCCGGGCGGATGAAATCGCCCATGCCTACGCGGCAGCCCTGCGGGAAGCGGGGCAGGTTAACTCCCCCGGCGGCCCGCCCCCGGAAGGATATCTGTCCGACGGGGAATATCTCCTGGGAATAGCCCGGAAATTCGGCGGAGACGGGTTATGACGGAACAGGCCTTTGTCCGGCGCCGGGAAGCATCCTGGAAGCGGTTTGAAGGAATCGTTTACGGGGAAAAGAGGGACATTAAAACCCATGCCGCCTGGTTTCCCCGGGGATACCGGGAGCTGACTGTGGACCTCAATACCGCCCGGGCCGAGGGCTTTGATCCCGCCCTGATTGAGCGGCTTAACCGGCTGGTTCCGGAGGGGAACCAGCTCCTCTACGGGCAGCATTCCTGGTCCTTCAAACTGCTGGCCGACTTCATTCTCCGTACCTTTCCCCGGACAGTCCGTTCCCAGTGGCGGGGCCTGGGCGCCGTCTTATTGCTTTTTTACGGGATAATCTTCTTTTTTGGCTACCTTACGGTTCGTTTTCCCCCCCTGGTTTACGAAATTATCCCCGAATCCCAGGCGGAGATGCTGGAATCCATGTACGATCCCGGGAGCCCTCATTTTTTGGTTCCCCGGCAGGTCAGTTCCGATGCGGATATGTTCGGTTTTTACATTTATAACAACATTTCCATAGCCTTCAGGACCTTTGCGGGAGGGATCCTGGCGGGAATCTGGAGCCTTCTGGTCCTTATTACCAATGCGGTAGCCCTGGGAACCGTTGCGGGGCATATCATTAACCGGGGTTTCGGGGCGTCTTTTTTTTCTTTTGTTATCGGCCATAGCAGTTTTGAGCTTACCGCCATAGTCCTCAGTGCCCAGGGGGGGCTGCTGCTGGGTTACCGCTTTTTTGTCCCCCGGGGCCTGTCCCGGGCGGCCTCCCTGCGGAGGGCGGGGAAAGCCGCCATGCCCCTGATTATCGGCAGCGCCCTGCTTCTGGTGCTTGCGGCGGTGATTGAAGCCTTTTGGTCCTCCCGGCATGAGCTGCCGGCGGAGCTGCGCTACGGGGCGGGTTTCGCCGGGTGGGTCCTGCTTGTTTTCTATTTTTTGCGCGCCGGCCGGCCCTCCCCGGAATCCCCCCGGAAAAGGGGGACGCCCTGAGCCTCCCCGGAACCGGCCTCCCGGCCCTTCAGGAAGGGACCCTGGTTATGCGGCGGAGAAGTTCCTGGGAGGCGGCGGATGCGGGGCTGCTCTTGTGGCGGGAGCATTTTGTCTGGTTTCTCCCCTTTTTCGCCCTGCCCCTGTGGATCGCCGCCTTCGGCCTCCGGTTTTTGCCTTCCTTTATACGGCCCTGGTCCTATCTTGCGCTGTGGTGGATGAAGCCCCTTTTTGACCGTCCCGTTTTGCACATCCTTGGGGTGCGTTTTTTTGAACCCCGCGCCCCGGCCCGCAGGTTTTGCCGGGGATTAGGGGCAAGCCTCCTGCGGGGCCTCTGGGGGGACCTCCTGTGGAGGCGCTTCAGCCCCCGGCGGCCCGGCTGTATGCCCATCCGCATCCTGGAGAATCCAAAATTCCGGGAACTAAACCGCCGGAAGCGGATCCTCCAGCGGGGCGGGCTCGACGCTTCCATCCTCATCACGATCCTGGGGCTTGCCCTGGAAATAGCCCTCCTGGGGGGGGAATTTCTTTTTTCCCTTACCATGGCGGAACTTTTAAGGCCCGATCTGCTGCTCTTTTTCTGGGAAAATTTTGCGGACATTGAGGTGTTCCTTTTCGCCGCCTATTGTTTAAATTATATCCTCGTAGAAAGCCTTACGGTCTGCATGGGTTTTGGCATCTATATCAACAGCCGGGTTGAGGTTGAAGGCTGGGATATTGAGATTCTCCTCAGGGGATTTGCGGAACGGAATGCCAAGGGGCGGGTTCCGGCCCTTAATAAGGCGCCGGCCGGCCCGGGGGCAGCGCTTTTCCTCTGCCTTATGCTGGCCCTCCTTCCCCTCCGGGGATATGCCGAGGCTTCCGGGAAGCCCGCAGGGGCCCTTTACGGCTCCTTTGAGGAAATTTTTGGCGGAAAGGACGGGGAAGCCCCTGAGGAAATGCTTGCCGAAATTTTAAAATCCCCGGATTTCGGCGGGGAGCGGGAAGGCTGGGGAATCCGCTTTAAAAACACCCCGGAAGCCGGGAAGCCCCGGGCATTCCCCCCGCTGCCCTGGATGGAGGCCGTTAAAAAGGGCCTTGCCTACGGCCTCAGGTTCTGCCTTCTGCTTGCCCTGGGCGGGGCGGTTTTTTTCCTTTTCCTCC
Source organism: Treponema sp. (assembly GCA_031288575.1). Lineage (GTDB taxonomy): Bacteria > Spirochaetota > Spirochaetia > Treponematales > Breznakiellaceae > JAITRD01. Next base: position 4,647 of record JAITRD010000275.1, read on the forward strand.
GGGCAAAAAAACTGAAACGGGAGGGGCCTCTCCCCAAAAAGGGGAATTCCCGGGGGCTTTTTGCGCCCCTCCCGGAAGGCCCGGAGGCCCTTCTGAACCGGGCGGAGCTTTTCCACCGCCAGGGCCGCCGCCGGGAAGCCTGGGCCTGCTGTTTTGCCGGGGCCGTTGCCGCGTATGAACGTTACCGGGGGATCCCCTTCCCCCCGGCGGCCACCGAATACGAGTGCCTTGCCCTGGCCCGTTCCGCCCCCGGAGATGCGGGCGGTTTTGTCGCCCTGGTCTTTTCCTGGGTTTCCCTGGCTTACGGGGGCAAAAGCCCCGATCCCGGGGCCTTTGAAAGTTCCCTGGCCTTCTGCCGGTCCCTGGGGCCCGGGGGGAACGGAGAAGGAGAAACGGCCCATGGGTAAACCCCTTGGCGTATTCGCCCTTGTCTGCGCCTCCCTGGTCATCCTGGGGATATTTGCCTATACCCGGCTGGAGATCTACCCCCGGACCCGGAGGAGGGAGCCTGCCCGGGAAGCCCGGGGGAACGAATACCTCGCCATGGAACGCTGGCTGAGGCGGGCCGGCCGTTCCCTGAGGACGGAATTCTGGGGAGACCCCTCAACGGTCCTCGCCGCTTCGGAGGGGACCGTTTTTATCCAGGCATCTTGCTT
>JAITRD010000293.1 GCA_031288575.1 Treponema sp.
CCTGTCGGTCAGGCAGTCCATGGCTACCTGAATATACCAGGCAACCCCGGTTTTGAAACATTCCTCATCAACCGTAAAATAATCGCTGTGGTTAGGGTATTGGCCGCCGCTCCCCAGGCCGACAAAACCGCCCTTGCTGTAAACCGTGTATTCGGCAAAATCCTCGGCGCCCATCAACTTTTCCATGGTTTTGGTTTGTTTCGGTTCAGGGGCGACCTTTTCCGCCGCGGACCGGGTATACTTTACCGCTTCGGGATCGTTTACCAGCACTTCGGTCAAGTTCTGGTATTCGACCTCCGCGGTGCAGCGGTAGGCCTCGGCGGTTTTTTTAGCGATCCGTTCCACCATTGCCGGCAGCCGGCTGTGCAGGTCCCGGTCGAAGGAACGCACGGTTCCTTCCATTTCCGCTTCCCCCGCCACAATATTCAAACGGGAGCCGGCAGTAAGTTTGCCTATGGTGACCACCAGCGGCTGGGAGGGGCTGGCCTCCCGGCTGACAATGCTCTGAAGGTTCATGACAATGGCGGCAGCCGCCAGCAGGGCATCGGCGCCCTTATCGGGCATGGCGCCATGGGTAGCGGCGCCTTTAACCCTGATTTTTATCGTATCCGCCGCCGCCGCGCTGGGGCCTTCGGCCACGGCGATCATGGAAACAGGCATCTGCCCCATGACGTGCAGGCCGAATATAAAGTCCACCCCTTTGAGGGCCCCCTGCTCAATCACCTTTTTCGCGCCCAGGGCGACCTCTTCGGCGGGCTGAAAAATAACCTTAACCGTGCCGGGGATCTCCGCCCGGTTTTCGTAAAGCGCCTTGGCCGCCCCCAGAAGCATGGACGCGTGGGTGTCGTGGCCGCAGGCGTGCATAAAGCCGGGATTTTCGCTTGAGAATTCAACGCCGCTTTTTTCGGCAATGCTCAGGGCGTCAAGATCCGCCCGCAGGGCAATGGTAATCCCCGGCTTTCCCCCGGTGATGGTTCCCACCAAACCCGTGGGCTGCAACTTCTGGTAGGGAAGGCCGATAAGGTCCAGGGCTTCGGCAATTTTTTGCGTGGTCCTCAATTCCTCAAAACTGGCTTCCGGATGGCGGTGGAGATCGTGGCGGAAATCCGCCACGTATTGAAAATTCTCAAGGCCTAACTTTTTACTGTCCATTTCGGCTCCTTTGCCCTGCCGGGCCGCGCCGGCAAAGCGGCTCATTCGAGGATGGTAATTTCCACCCGGCGGTTGCGGGCCCGCCCGGTTTCGCTGTCATTATCCGCCAGGGGTTTTGTGCCGCCCCATCCTTTATACATAAAACGGTCCGCGGGAATGCCCCGGCTCACTAACTCATCCACCATGCGTTTTGCCCGCTGGATTGAAAGGTCCATTTCGTTTGCGGGACGCCCCACCGCGGCGGTATGGCCCTCCACCAGGAAGGTCCGGCCCGGAACCTGCTTGAGGGCCTGGGCAATGGCGTCCAGCCGGGAAGCTTCTTCGGGGAGAAGCTGGTCCGAATCGGCTGTAAACAGGAGGTCCTTGACGGTAAGGCGGACCCCCTCGGAAACAACCGCCACGTCGATCCCGGAATCGGCGGCCCAGCCGGAATTATCGGGGCTCTTGTTTCCCGTAGCGCTGCCCCGCCGGGACCCGCCGGAAGGGGGGGCCTTCCTATCCGCGGTTTTTCCCAGGGAGGCTATTACCGCGTCCCGGTTTAAGGGAACCCTCCCTTCGCCAAAGGTTAAGGTAAAGCCCTTAAACCGCAGAGTTTTGCCGTTGGGCCAGGAAAAGGTTTCATCCAGGGTATCCCGCATCATTAAGGGGAGGCTGTCCGAAACCCGGATGAGGATATCAACCTCGTGGGTCCCTTGAAGCCCGGTAAAATCCGGCTCTCCCTCCAAAGGCTGCTCCCGGGAGGCCCCGTCGCCCTGATGCCGGGAGGCGTATTTCGCGAAAATCCGGTAAACCGGAATGCCCCGGTATTCTTCGATGCCCCGGTATTCATATTCGGCTGTAAAGGAGGTTAACACCGGCCGTCCCGTGTTGAGGGGATCCACCGCCCGTTCTCCCGGCGCGGTCCACTTTGAACCGGGCCGGACCGCTTCGGCGGGAAAAACGGGAAAACCCCGGAGGGAAGGAAAGCCGCGATCCTCGGTTATCCGGAAGCTTCCGTCCCCGGCAAGCTCAAAATTCACGGGAATAACCGCGTCCACCGCCTGGGCGCTTTGCCGCATGTCCCGGAGGGTTTCTTCCAAAACAAAAAAATGTCCCTGATATAAAAAAGAATTCTTCCCCGGCGCGGGCCGGGGGCTTACGGAAGCCCGGACCTCCCGGTAAACATGGCCGGTATATTTCCCGTTGTCATACCGGGACCAGTCGGAACGTTCAACCAGGGAATAGGCCCCCCGGTTGACCACACTAAGCCGCACCGCCCCGGTCGGGTTTTGGGGATACACCCTAAGCGAGGCGGCGCAAAATAACAGCGCCGTAAAATATAAACCCTTGAACATAATTCCCCTTATACATACAGTATATCGGAGACTTTAGTCTTTTTTTTAATATTTTCCCTGGAAGATATCGATAAACCGGGGCCAAACCCCTGAACGCCGGGAGGCGGTTTTTCCCAAGGGAGGTTAGTCGGATGAAAATTATCGTCGCGCCCGATTCATTTAAAGGAAACATGAGCGCCCCGGAGGTATGCGCCGCCATCGAGGAGGGCATCCTGCGGGCGGACAAAACCGCGGCGGTATGTAAGATACCCCTGGCCGACGGCGGGGAAGGCACCGCCCGGGCGGTAACCGAAGCCGCGAGGGGGCGCTTTATCAGGGTCCCCGTTACCGGCCCCCTGGGGGACAAAACCGAGGCCGAATTCGGCCTTATCGAGGGGGGCCGGGTCGCGGTCCTGGACATGGCAAGCGCCTCGGGGATTGAACTTGTTTGCCGGGAACGGCTTAACCCCATGAAGGCCACCAGCTACGGCACGGGGGAACTCATCGCCGCGGCCCTGGATACGGGGGCAAGGGAAATCATCATCGGCATCGGCGGAAGCGCCACCAACGACGGCGGCATCGGGTTGATCAGCGCCCTGGGCTTTAAGGTCCTGGATGAAGGGGGCGCTCCGGCGGGGCAGGGGGGGGAAGCCCTGGGGAAGATAGCCGCGGTGGACGCAAGCGGGGCGGATAAGCGGCTCCGGGAGGTGTCCTTCAAGGTTGCCTGCGACGTTACCAACCCTCTCCTGGGCCCGCAGGGGGCCTCCGCCGTATTCGGGCCCCAGAAGGGGGCAACCCCGGAGATGGTCAAGGTCCTGGACGCGGGATTGGCAAAATTGGGGGACGCCTGGATCCGGGC
>JAITRD010000295.1 GCA_031288575.1 Treponema sp.
GGAAAATGGCGCCCGTGCTGATATGGGGCAGGTTCAGGATCTCCCTTGCCCGGGCGGCAAGGGTCCCCTTTCCCGCGCCGGGGGGGCCTAAAAAAATCAAGTTCATAAAATGCTCCTTATAAACAGGGGGTTCAAAAATTTTAAAAACCGGGCTTGTTTCATCAAGCCGAGGGTTCGCGCTAACCGAGTCTTGGAACGAGTTTTGGCACAAAGCCCAATCCCTTGATTTATAAAGCTTATATGTCTTTACCGTTAGAGGCAATGACCCCCCGGTACCACCGGAAGGAATCTTTTTTTCTCCGCTCCAGGGTCCCGGTGCCGTCATCGTGTTTATCCACATAAATAAAACCGTACCGTTTACCGTAATCAGCTAAAAAATTTACGGCCGGAAGGGGGCCTCACATTCAGTCCCGGGGAAGCGGTTCAAGGTACAATGCCCTGAGGGTGTCAATCTCCTTTTCGCCCAGGCCCAGGGAAACCCGCAGGTATCCCCCCGGGGCCAGAGGGGAGGCCCCCTGGGACAGGCGGTCCATTTCCTCAAGGGCCGCGTCAATATACTCTTCCCGGGTGTCCATAAGCCCCTCAAGATATTCCAGCACCAGGGGATGATCCGTATAGCGGCGGTATTCATCCATCCGCCTGCGGTTCCGTTCCCGGTTCATCTCCCGGGTAAGGAGGTAATCCTCCCGGGCAATCCGGCGGTCCACCCCCAAAACCAGGAGGAACAAAAGGGCGGCCAAGCCGGTTCTGTCTTTGCCCCCCTGGCAATGGAAAATCAGGGGCCCTCCCCCGGCCAGGGAGCTAAAAAAGCGCCGGTATGCGGCGATTGCGCCGGGGGATTTCACCAGGGCCCGCATCTGACTGGCCATGGCGTTTTTGTTGTTTACGAGAAAGTCCCGGCCTTCCGGAGTTTCGGCAAGGCCCTTAAGTTTTTCTACCTTCCCCCGGTCATCTTCCCGGAGGGAGCCCGCCTGTTGCGCCAGGGACGCCTGGGGGTTGATATTTTCATAAACGGCCCCGGCGGGGAGGATATCAGGGTACTTTTCCGCCTCCCCGGGGCTGCGCAGGTCGATGACCCGCCGGATCCCCAGGCTTTCCAGGCGGCGCCGATCCTTTTCAGTCAAAGCGTGGAGGGCATCGGAGCGGAAGACCCGTCCCCAGCGTACCGTCCGGGAACCGTCGCCGGGATACCCGCCGAGGTCCCGGCAGTTAAAGCTTCCTTCCAGGGGTATCCGGCGTTCCAAAGCCATCTTAAATTCCGGCGGCGGCTTTTACCGCCAGAGCCGCGGCTTCGGCGGTTTCACCGGCCTTTTCGATCCGGTCAACTTGCCCCAGGAAAGGAATATACATAAGGATAATCACCGCCAGTTGGATAATCTGGATCACCGCGCCCCGCCATCCCGCGACCATAAAACCCTGAATCACCGGCGGGATCATCCGGGAAACATTCAGGCTGATAACGGGCAGGAAGCCGATCAGGGTGGCAAAATAGGCGATAAGGATGGAAACTACCGCCGAAAAGGCCATGGGGATGAGGAGCCAGGGATTGAACACCATGGGGATGCCGAATTTCATTGGTTCGGTAATGCCAAAAAGGCTGGGAAATATGGCAACCCTGCCGACGGTTTTTAGCCGTTCGCTCCGGCACCGGACAACCAGCAGCAAGGCCAAGGCTAATGCCCGAGGGCCCTTAAAGGAATCCATAAAAAACATATTAAGGATAAATTCCGGGGTTTCCCCGGCGACGACCGCCTCCATGTTTGCGTAGGCCTGGGTGGCAAAGAGGGCGGTGAGGATGCTGGAAGTTACCAGGCTGCCATGGATGCCAAAGAACCAAAGGAGTTCCGCCAAAAGCATAAGCAGTACCGCGGACCAGATGGAACTTCCCAGGTTTTGCAGGGGCCTTTGCAGGAAGGTATACACAATGTCATGGATATTGCCGAAGGGGGTAAGCCCCAGCAGGGCGTTAAGAACCAGGGCGGCGATAAGCAGGATAAAAGCCGGCACAATGTCCTCAAAGGTTTTGGCAACCCCCCGGGGAACCGCCTGGGGCATACGGATAAAGATCCGCTTATCCATCAAAAAGGCGTAAAACCGGGCCGAAAAGACCGCCACAATAATCCCTACGAACATCCCCTTGGATCCGAGGTAGGAAACCTCTATCGCCTGGATCTTTTCAAAGGCCCGAATGGGGGTAAGGATAAAGAAACAGGCCATGGCCATGATAACCGAAATGATAATATCCTGTTTACATTCCCGGGCCATAACCGCCGCCAAGGCGATAACCGTATAAACCGTGATGAGGTTGCTGGCGATCTGGGTTCCCAGGGTACAAACCGTCCGAACCGGCGCCGGGACAAAGGGCAGGCCCGCAAAGATCATGGCAAAACTGCCCACAAGACTGATAGGCATAATGGCCATCATGCCGTAACAGATAACCCGCACATACCTGTTTTCCGAAAACTTGGCAACCCCCTGGATCAGTTTCGGCAACACCTGTTCATTAAAGCTCATAATCTCCTCCTGGCAATATAAGAAGCCTCCTAAAAAGCAAAGCCCCTAGAAAAACGCCTTTTTTGTGTTTATTTAGCCGTATTCAGAATATCCAGGGCCTCCCGCAGCACCTTTTCGCCGTTCATCATGCCGTAATCCCTCATGTCAATTACCTGGACCGGAACCGTGGGAAAGGCCGTGGCTATTTTGTCTTTCATGTAGCTAACCTGGGGGCCGAGGAGGATGATACTGCTTCCCGAGGCTTTGGCGCTCAATTCGCTTACCGGATGGGCCGTGATTTCCACTTCAGGGGCCGTAACTTTGGCGGCCTTTTTCATGCGTTCCATTAACATACTGGTGGACATGCCTACCGCGCAGGCTAAAATAATTTTTATCCCCACTTTTCACTCCTGTTTCTGGATAATTTCATAAAGATCGCAAAATTCCCGGGCAAGATCCATGATCGTTATAGCCGTCATGAGATGATCCTGGGCATGAACCATGAGCATTCCCGTCCCCTGCTCGGGGTTATCCAAGGATTCTTGAAGGATATTGGTCTGTTCCTTATGGGCTTCAATCATGGCGGCATCGCTTTCGGCCAGGGCGGCCCGCACCCCCTCCCAATTTCCCCCTTTCGCCTGGGCGATGGCATTCATAGCGGAACTTTTTGCGTTTCCCGCGCTGACAATCAGCCGCATTGCCTGTTCTTCAAAATCCATAAAATCTCCTTTTTTACAGAAAGCTATGGGGGACGCTGCCCTTATCATTAGCAAAATTTATGCCAAAACACAGCATTCCCCCTTCCCCGGGGCTTGGCGGCGCCTCCGCTGTCTTCGATACGCTCCGCGGGGAATTCCGCGGACCTGCTCAAGAAAAACGGGTCAAGTTTAGGGCCCCGGCGGGGCAAAGGACGGCCTAAACAGGGGCTTTTCCGCAAAAAAAGAGGAAAAACCCGAAAAGGTTTTGCTCCCCGGGAAAGGCAAGGGGAGGAAGCCGCACAAAAAGTGTTTTGTTTTTTATAAAAAAAATAAAACACATAAGGGCAAACTTGAAACACTTTTATTGACCTTGGGAATATATTGGCATATCCTGGACAGTATGAAAAGGATGGAACTTGTTCTGGAAGCGCTGCGGGCTTTACCGGCCGGCCAAAGCCTGACCGCTTCACAATTGGGGGCCCGGCTGGGCTTTTCCCGGGCAAATGTGAGCGGCGACCTAAACCGGCTTTGCGAAGAAGGGCTGGCCCTTAAAAGCGGCCGTAAACCGGTGGGCTACCAAGCGGTCCGGGCCCGGCTTAAGCCGGTTCCGGAAGAAGAGGGCTTTGACAAATTCCTTCAGGACTTTCCCAGTTTTTCCCAGTGCGGGGAATTGGCCAAGGCGGCGGTTCTGTATCCTCCCCGGGGCATAAATATCCTGCTTATCGGGGAGACCGGGGCGGGCAAAAGCACCTTTGCCTCCCGGATTCACCATTTTGCCCTTTCCCAGGGGAGGATCGCCCCCGGGCTTTCCCTCGTCACTTTTAACTGCGCGGATTACGCGAACAACCCCCAATTTCTCATCAGCCAGCTTTTCGGCACCTCCAAGGGGGCTTATACCGGGGCCGATCACGATAAGCCCGGCCTTCTTGAACAGGCCGACGGGAGCATACTTTTTCTCGATGAGGTCCACCGGCTGCCCCCGGAGGGGCAGGAGATGCTCTTTACCTACATAGACCGGGGGGTCTTTCGCCGTTTAGGGGAAACCCTGAGGGAACGGAAGGCCCAGGTCCGGTTAATATGCGCTACCACGGAGGATCCCCAGTCGGCCCTGCTGCAAACCTTTGTACGGCGGATCCCCATGGTTATCAAAATTCCCAGCCTTTTTGAG